>DAIUBX010000149.1:6189-7013 GCA_036846465.1 Bernardetia sp. | reverse complement strand
AAAAAATCAAACTACTACTTTCTTATGAAAAACTCCAAATTGGTTCTCTCTTTATTTTTAATTGCATCAATTTATTTTGTTACGCTGCAAACAAATTTTGCATTCTCTCAAAACCAAAATTCTCAACCTGTAACCAGTAAAATAGAAGCTGTAACGGTATTTAGAAGCAGGGCGCAAATTACACGCTCGGCAAAAGCCAACTTAAAACTGGGTAAAAATGAAATTATCTTTACAGGACTTTCTCCAAAACTTATCGAAAATAGCTTTCAACTTTTAGCTAATTCTAGTCAAGTAACTATTTTTTCTGTTCAGCCAACTATTACAAGCCGAAGAAATCCACAGGCGTGGAAAATTTCTGAAAAAATTAGAGATTCTCTCCAAAATGCTAGAACAGCACAAAAAGAACTCTCTGATAATTTGCAAATCTTACAAAATGAAGAAACTTTGTTAGTCAGTAATCAAAAAATTAGTAGCGAAACTCGTCCACTTACTCCAACCGAATTGGCTGCAATGGCAGATTTTATTAGAAAAAGAATTTCGACAGTTCGAAAAGAAATCAGAGAAACAAATCAAGAACAAGCCGATAATAATCTACTTATCAACCGTTTGCAAAGTGATTTATCTCGTATGCTCAATCAAACTACCAATTCAAGTTTTGATTTATCTGTTGATATTCCTTCTGGAGAAGTGATTGTGAGTTTGGAGGCAAAATCAGCCGTATCTGTAGAGTTTATATTGCAATATTTAGTTACAGATGTTTCTTGGAATCCAATTTATGATTTGAGAGCAAAAGAGGTAGGCGAACCAATGGAAATTTCATATAG
>DAIUBX010000149.1:1060-6179 GCA_036846465.1 Bernardetia sp. | reverse complement strand
TGGATATTCGATGAAGGTATCCAAAAAGCTTTTTCCAATTTATGATTTTAGAACTCAAGAAGTAGGTAAGCCAATGGAAATTTCATACAGAGCGCATGTAAGCCAAACTACAGGAATTGATTGGAAAGATGTAAACCTAACTTTATCAACAGCAGACCCAACGCAAAGCACCGAAACGCCTGAGTTTTATGCCGAGCATTTGAAAATTTATCAGCCTGTTGTGATGTATAGAAATAATCAAGCACAATACGAGTCCTCACGAAAAAGAAAAGAATCAGCATCAGCAGATGCAGCAGGTTATGGAGGTAATAATATGGACATGAAAGCTGAAGAATCTGCCTCTATTGCAGACTATACAACAGTAAAAGAAACAGCTTTGGCTGCTGAATTCGAAATTAGTTTGCCTTATACCATTCTTTCTGATGGAAGAAAACAGTTGGTAGAAGTTGCCAAAATGGAAGTAGCAACTGATTATCAATATACAGTCTTTGCAGGAAAAAATAAAGAAGGTTTTTTGATGGCAAATCTTTCAGACTGGCAGCAGCATCAACTCGTTTCTGGAGATGTAAATATTTATTTTGAGAATAAATTTGTAGGAAAAACGTATCTTGATACGCAAAATTCAGGCGATACACTAGCCATTTCTTTAGGAAAAGATAGCCGTATTGTAGCTGAAAGAATTACACTAAAAGATAAAAACAAAAGAAAATTCATTGGTTCGAATGTAACAGAATCAAAATCTTTTGAAATTATAATCAAAAATAATTTGAGTCGCAAAGTAAGTATAAAAGTCATTGACCAAATTCCTCTTTCTATGGATAGCCGAATTGAGGTAACAACAGAAAATCTGAGTGGTGGAGAACTAAATGCTACAACAGGTCAAGTAATTTGGAATACAGAAATTCCAGCTTCCGATTCTAAGAAATTCAAATTAGAATACACCATCAAATATCCAAAAGGAAAGCAGTTGGAAACAAATTTTGTGGAAACAAATTAGAATCACATTCAAAAAAATAGCTCCAAACAAGATAGTAAAACATGAAATTTTGCTATCTTGTTTACTATTTAGAAATTGTGTTTTATAACCTCATTATACTGTTTAAAAACTTTAGTGCTACTCATCCTCAAATTTTAGTAGTTTATTAACAAGAAATAAATAAAAAGATAAAGAATGAATCTAGAAAAAGATTTTACCAGCCAAATCCTAAACCTAAAAGACGATTACGAAGGAAAAGTAATTGCAACACTCATTTCTTGTAATGCAAATACAGGAAATAGAAAAAGTGTAATTTATATTCATGGTTATATTGATTATTTTTTTCATCCTCATGTAGCTGAAAAATTTATCGAAAATGGTTTTGATTTTTATGCCTTAGACCTTCGCAAATATGGTCGTTCGTGGCTTCCTCATCAAAGAGAAAATTATTGTAAATCTATTACAGAATATTTTGAAGAAATAACGGTAGCTATAAATTTAATTTATGAACAAAATCAATCTGATATTTATACACCTATTTATTTATTAGGACATTCTACTGGAGGACTTACAGCTACAAACTATGCTAATTTTGGAGAACAAAAAAGTAAAATAAGTGGTCTTATCTTGAATTCTCCTTTTTTAGATTTCTATGATTCTGAATTTAGAAAGCATATTACTTTGGCTGCTTGTAATTTCTTTACGCTTTTTTCTGATTTTGCATATATCACAAATACACTTTCGCCTGTCTATGTGCAGAGTATTCATAAAGATTTTCAAGGAGAATGGGATTTTGATTTGAAATGGAAATATACAGAGGGTTTCCCTACTTATTTCAAATGGGTTCTGGCTGCGTATGACGGACATGAAAGACTACACAAGTATTCTAATCTTCAAATTCCTGTTTTGGTTATGCACTCTTCGTCTTCTACCAAACTTTTTAGATTTTCAGAAAAAGCTATGAAAAATGATATTGTTTTGGATGTAGAAGATATAAAAAAACGAGGTGCAAAATTAGGCTCAAAAGTTACTTTATTGGAAGTAGAAAATGCAATGCACGATATATTTTTATCTCCGAAAATGGTTAGAGAAAAGGCTTTTGAGGAAGTTTTTAATTGGTTGTTGGGAATTGGGGAATAGAGATTGGAGCATGGAGATTAGGATTTAGAAATTGAAAAATTAGAAGTTGTTTTTTATCAAAGTATTCAAAATTAATATTTTATTCATTTATAATTTTTCTAAAAATGATATATACATTTAAAGATTTGACTCTTTGGCAGGAGGCTATGGAATTAGTTGTAGATATTTATAAAGCTACAAGATTATTTCCAAAATCAGAAGTATATGGATTATCTAGCCAAATGCAGAGGGCTACTGTTTCTATTCCTTCAAATATTGCAGAAGGCAATCAACGAAATAGTACACCTCAATTTCTACAATTCATTTCTATTGCTAGAGGTTCTCTAGGGGAATTAGAAACTCAAATTATACTCGCTTTTCGTTTAGATTATTTGGATAAAAATAAACAAGACGAATTACTTGTAAGAGTAGCAAAAATAGGAAGATTAATGGGAGGATTAATTAAATCACTAAAGGCTAAATTATAGGTAGAATAAAGAATAAACGGAGTTTAGGTAATATAAAAACTTCTGCATTTGTATTCCCCAATATCCTGCATTCGCATTTCCCAATCTCCATTCCCCAATCTCTAATCCCCAATATTAGCCGTTCTAATTAATTTCTCTTTATCCAAAATAATAATTTCCTTTCCTTTTAATTCTATAATTTTATCTGTATTAAGTTCAGAAAGATAACGAATAGCACTTTCTGTGGCAGTTCCGACAAGGTTTGCAATTTCTTCTCTGCTTAACCTTACATCAATAACTTGAGGTTGTTTTGGGTCTTGATAGCGATTATGTAAAAGCAAAAGCACTTCTGCCAAACGTTCTCTTACTGATTTTTGCATCCAATTTGTGAGGCGTTGTTCCATATCCTGCGTATCTTTCGCCATGAGTTGCATCATCTTACGAGGAAAATTTTTATTATTATCAATGAGTTCTGAAAAGGTAGAAATTGGTACAAAACAAACCACAGCATCATCTAAAGCCTCAGCCGAAACATTATAAGGCATTTGACTAAGTAAAGAATTATACCCCAAAACCTCCCCATCAGAAGCTATTTTGACAATTTGCTCTTTTCCATCAATCCCTAATTTAGTTAGTTTTACTTTTCCTTCATAAATACAATGCACACCAATAGCACGAGAACCTTCATAAAATAAATTTTGACCTCGTTTGTAGTAATTACAACCTTTATTAGCTGACATATTTGCGACTTCTTCTTCTGACAAATCACAAAAAACGGAACTTGAACGTTTAGGACACGTTTCACACTTTGGAAATTCTACTTTTTTCTTTCTCATGATTGGTAATGCTTTTTGCTTAACGGCTTTAATGATTGTATTTTTTATAAAATTAAACAACAATCCACTTAAAATCAAGCTAATGACAATTAACTATACCATTTTGCCAAGAAATAATTCCCATTCCAAAAAACCAAATACCCATTATTATGAAAGCATACGGATAAATGACTTTTAATTTTTGGAATAAAATAGTTTTTGTATTTATTTTTTTAGAAAAATATTTTGAAATAAATAAAGAAGTAAGAAGCAAAGGCAACGTTCCAAGTCCAAAACCTGTCATAAAAATTCCTCCTTCAAGGCTTGTTCCTGCTGCAACAGCTCCCAAAAGTGCAAAATAAACCAATCCACAAGGCAAAAGACCATTTAAAAGTCCTGCAAAAAATAACTTATACGGTTTTTTATCAAATAAATAATTTCCCATCAAAGGCGTAATTTTTAGAGAAATCCATTTTAAGATAGAAATTTGATTGGTTATTCTATCTAAATTAAAACTAAAAAGTCCAGATAAAATAAGCGTTCCTCCAAGCAAAAAAGCAGCATAACTTTGCCAGTTCGTAAAAAATAAAGCCTGTCCAATAAAACCCACTCCCATTCCCAAAACGGCATACATCAAAATTCTTCCTAGTTGATAGAAAAAAAGTTTTTGAACAAATTTTTCGCCCTGCATAAATGCAAAAGTGAGAGGAGCGCACATTCCCACACAATGCAAACTACCTGTAAGACCGAGAAGTAAGGCTGGAAAAAACATATTTTTTAAAATAGGTCGCTCGTGGGGACACGAGCAACGGATGGGTTGTTTTGTTTAAAGACAAAATTTCATTTTGTAAAACTAGCAATTTTCTTCTTTGAAGAATTGATTTTACCGTTGCTCGTGTCCCCACGAGCGACATGTAAAAACTATGAAAATAACTGTTGAAGTGTATCTAAAAATGGTTTTTGATTTTCTGAATTTGATGAATTACTAAGTTGTGTTTTTAAATTTACAACAGGAATACGCATTGCTTTTTGTGTAAAATCGGTTAGCATTTGCAGCATTAATTCTTTATTTTTTTCATCTAATTCGGCACTGTATTTATTCGAAATATTAGTTTTGAGTTCTTCTAAAGCTATTTTGAAAGGTTGTAACATAGAAATATATTCGTGTTCGGTTTTCCATTGTTCAAAACTATCTACTCCTTTTTCTAAAATTTCGTGAACTAAAGGCAAAGCTGCTGTTCGTTCTTTTTTAACGGTTTTTGTTTGTTCTTTCAAATCATCAATTGTATAAATTTTGACAAAATTATTGAGTTTGCTTTCAATACTTCTAGGCATCGATAAATCTATAAAACATTGACTAGCGTGTATTTTTTTTGCATCAATATTCGAAAGATTGAAAAAATTGTGTTGAGAAACAGAACTTATTATAATATCTGCCTTTTGAGCTTCCTCAAAAACATTTGCAAACTCTACCATTTCATACGCATTTTCGGTGGCAAGCATGGCTGATTTTCCGATAGTTCGGTTTGTAATCTTGACATTTTTGATACCCATTTTTCGTAAATGACGAACCGTATCAGCACCAATTTTTCCGACTCCAACAACCAAAATTTGTATAGCCTCATTTTTTTGAACACTATGTTTGTCTTTCAAGATTTGTCTTACCAAATCAGCCGTAGCAAAAGAAACCGAAGCTGCACCACTTCGAAAAACAGTTTGAGTAGTAATTTTTTTACTTGTCT
>DAIUBX010000149.1:0-1050 GCA_036846465.1 Bernardetia sp. | reverse complement strand
AAAATACGTTCCCATTGTTCCTAGTTCGTAAGCCAGTTGATAGGCTTGTTTTACTTGACTGGTAATTTGCCAATCGCCTACAATTTGAGAATCTACGCCCACACTAATTTCAAAAAAACGCTTTACAACTTCCTTCGAATTACTGTTTGATTTAAACCCCATTTCTATTAAATTTTCTATTGAAACAGATTTTAATTGAGCAAATTTTTCTTTTATTATTGGCAAAGAATTTTCTCTTCCATAGCAATACACTTCAGTACGATTACAAGTAGAAAGAACAAAAACTTCTTGTATAAACTCTGAACTTTGCAAAGAAAGTAAAAGCGTTTCAGTTTCTCTTTCAGATAAAGAAAAACGCTCTCTAGTTGGCACATTTGCCTCTTTGTGAGTGATATAGAAAGTGTGAAATGAGTTTTTCATAATTGTAATAGACTAATTAGAAGCTACTAAGATGGTTTCTTGAAAGAATTTTTTATCCTTTTCTGTCCACGACATTTTTACTTTCCAAAGTCCATGTTCTATTTTTTGAGTAATGATTTGATTGTTTGCTTTTTCTAATTGAATAGGAACAGTAAAATCTAAATCTTTATCTGAAGGACGGAAAAAAGCAATTTCTCCATTTATTTTTGATTCCAAATTTTCAGAAGTAGGAAATTTTATTTCTACATTTCCATTTTCTAATTGTTTGACTGTTGGTTTTTCTACGAGTGCAGCCACGTTGGATTGCTCATTGATTTGACTTTGAAAATCAACTCCTTTTGTATAATAATTTTCTGTTACAAGTTCAATATCTTGTTGCATAGACATAAAAACAAGTGACAACATAAAAATTACAAAAGCCGAATAGAATAAAAAAATACCTGTTCCCCAGTTGAATTTTGCCCAAAGTGATGTTAAAGTATTCATAGTTTTTTGAAGTTATCGTCGCTCGTGAAGACACGAGCAACTGTATTTTTTTGCACTCAAAAGATATATTTAGTAAGAAATGAACCTTTCCATTGCTCGTGTCCTCACCATGTCCGTCAAGCTAATTTTATTTTACCTCATAAA
>DAIUBX010000148.1:0-7022 GCA_036846465.1 Bernardetia sp. | reverse complement strand
ATCAAATATACGTTAGACCTTCTTTTTATAGAAAAAATTAGTTCGTTTGTTATTGAAAATCAACTAATTAGCTTTGAAAATTCTATCCCAAATGGATTTTATCAAGATTTTGTATCTACCTCAAATTTATACGGAATTTTCCGTCCTCCTGTAGTTTAAACTTATGTATTGCTATATCATTTTGTAGGTTAAAGGCTTGCCTTTGACTGTATTGTGTATTTTTATGAACTATAAAATTCATAATCTCATACGTCAAAGGCGAGCCTTTGATCTACAAATTTCGATATTTTGTTTATCAAAAATTAATCCTCGTTAAGTTAATTCTCGTTGAGGCTTTGCCATCAACGACGGTTTGATATTCAGAATTTTTAATTAATACTTCTCAATTTTATTTTCTGACAGCTTAAAAACTGTCAGCTACTTTATCGATTTTGACAATTTTTTTTGTTCCAAAATCGCCCTTATTACCTTTTATTTATTATTTTATATTTAAAAACAATAAAAATGAATACTAAATTTAATCTCTCAAAAATCGGTTTTTTCGCTTTCTGTATGGCGTTTTCTATCTCTTTATCTTCTTGTGAAAAAGATTCTGACAAAGAGCCTGAAATTGACCCAAACAAAAAAGGAATGGTAGAAATCAAGTTTGATAATATTGCTGGTCAAGATGATTTTGCTTTGAATACAAATTATACTAACGCAGTAGGTGAAGCATTCAAAGTAGATTTATTACAATATTATATCAGTAATATTTCTCTAAAAGCAGAAGATGGACGAGAATATATAGTTCCACAAGAGGAATCGTATTTTTTGATAAAAGAACATGACGCAGCTACACAAAATATCCAACTTTCTAACGTTCCAGAAGGAAATTATAATGAAGTTACGTTTACTATTGGTGTAGATAGTCTTCGCAATACGATGTCTCCTTCACAAAGAACGGGAGTTTTGGATGTGGGTGTAGAAGGTGCAGGAAAAGAAATGTATTGGTCTTGGAATTCGGGTTATATTTTCTTCAAAATGGAAGGAACATCGACAGCTATTGAGCCAACAGACACCAATCCGAATGGCAAATTTCGTTATCACATTGGAGGTTTTGGAGGTTATGATACGCCAATGTTCAATAATATCAGAACAGTTACACTTTCTTTAGGCAGAGATGCAGCCAAAACAAGAGAAGAAGCTATGCCGTCTGTTCATATCGTTGTGGATATTTTGAAGGCTTTGGAAGGAACGACTCAAATTTCATTAAGAGAATACCCAACTATTATGGGAAACCCTTTTTCATTGAAAGTTTCTCAAAATTATATGAAAGCATTTGAATATCATCACGTTCATAATGAAGGACACAAATAAATTTTAAATATAAACCTATAATAAATTTTAAATATAAACCTATAAGGTTTTGAAAACCTTATAGGTTTAAAAACTAATTAACAATGAAAAAAATACTATTTTGTATATTTTTGCTGCTAAGTTTTTCAGCAAATGCACAGTTTATAATAAAAGGAAAAATATTTGATGCCCAAACAAAAGAGCCAGTTGTTGGGGCAACCGTACAACTTGTAGGTACTACAAAAGGTACAGTTACGAATGCTGAAGGAGTTTTTGACTACCAAACAGATAGTGAAATGGGTAGTACAGAAATTCAAATTGCAAGTATTGGGTATGAATCAAAGATACTTACAGTAAACAAAGGAGAATACTTAAGCATTTCCATTGAGCCTTCACTCGGAGAATTACAGTCTATTGTTGTTACAGCGAATAGAGAAGCAACACTTCGGACAGAATCGCCTGTAGCTATTTCAAAACTTTCTCCTCGCTTGATTGATGAAACTAAAGCTACAAGTGTGTATGAGGTAATCAATAAAACACCTGGAGTTTTGATGGTTGATCTTGGCAATGAACAACATGCTATGTCTATTCGTCAGCCGATGAATTTTAGTGCTTATTCATTGTATTTAGAAGATGGTGTGCCTATTCGTCCGTTGGGCGTTTTTAATCATAATGCTCTTTTAGAAGTTAATCAGTTTGCTATCAGTTCTATTGAAATTGTAAAAGGACCAGTTTCTTCTATTTATGGTGCAGAGGCTATTGGTGGAGCAATTAATTTTATTACACAACGACCAACTGCTGTACCCACTGCCCGTATTGGAATTCAATTTGACCAATTTGGTTACCGACGTTTACAATTTGGAGCAGGCGCACGAACAGGAAAGTTCGGTGTGTATATTGGGGGATTGACTAGCCGACAAAAGAACTCATGGCTTGCAAATTCAGATTATGACAAAACATCAATCAATGCTCGTTTGGAGTATCATTTTACGCCAAAAACTCGTCTTATTGGTACAACTGTTTATGGAAAATATAATTCCCAAATGAGTGGCAGTACAGATAGTATTGCTTTTTATAGTCGTGAATATTCAAGTACTAGTAATTTTACTTATCGCAAGTCTGATGTTACTCGTTCAAGACTTACACTTGAACATGACTGGACAAACAACTCAAAAACATTTGTTACTGTTTTTAATCGTACTAATGCCATGGGACAACTTCCTAGTTATGCCATTCGATGGAGAGCAAACAATCCAAATGTAGCAACAGGAGAAAGAAACGAAAATAGTTTTGAGAGTTATGGCGTTGTAACACAACATACACAAAATTTTAGTTTTTTAAATTCTAAATTAATTGTGGGTGGAATGTATGACTATTCTCCTAATGAATATTGGTCGCATTTGATTGACTTGAACGTTATTTTGCGTCCTGATATAGTTTCTGTAAAAGAATTTACAATAAAGGAAGAACGTCCTGATGTAAAGTTGGCTGATTATAAAGCTCAAATTAATACAAGTGCTGCCTACCTTCAATATGATTTTGAACCTATTGAAAAGCTAAGATTTTCGGCAGGAATGCGTTATGATATTATGTCTTTTTCATACGAAAATTTCTTAGATGAAACTTCAGGAAATAAATCGTATGGACAATTCACTCCGAAAATTGGTGTTACTTATGATTTAGGAAATGACAAAGGAATTTATGCAAATTACGCACAAGGATTTTCTCCTCCTTCACTTACAACAATTTTTCGCCCAAGACCAAAACAAAATCCAACAGACCCAACAGAATTTTATTATGACCTAGAACCTGCTGTTTTCCAAAACTATGAAATAGGTGGTTGGGCTGCTTTTTGGAATAATAAAATCTATGTCGATGTAGCTCTTTATCAAATGATAGGAAAAAACGAATTGATAAGTATGCGTTTACCTGATGGTTCTTCTGAAACTCGTTCAGCAGGTGAAACGCTACACAGAGGAGTAGAGTTAGGAATTACTTTCCGTCCTAGAGAAGATATTTTTTTCCGTACAGGAGGAACCAATGCACTACATCGTTTTGAGGAGTTTCAAATCTCTGCATTAGAAAGTGATAATGTTCAAAATTTGAGTGGTTTTGAAATGCCTAATGCACCACGTTGGATATGGAATACTGAAATTAATTATTATCCAAAATGGTTCAAAGGTTTTAGAACTGCTTTAGAATGGCAACGTGTTTCGGGTTGGTATGAAAATCAAGTAAGTACTTTAAAATATGATGGATATAATCTTTTTAATTTTAGAGTAGGGTATCAATGGAAAGGTATTGAACTATTTACCAATGTAATGAATCTAACAGATAAACTATATGCAACCAATGTAAGACGTAGAGGAAATAATCTGACTGATATGGCAACTTTTACACCAAGTGCGCCACGCACATTTGTAATGGGAATTCAATATAATTTTGCTGGTAAAAAATAATTTTCTATGAATGAAAACCCTAAGAAATTTAAAAAACTTAGGGTTTTAAAACCTAAAATATAAAAAACATGGCTGATTCATCAACAACTATCTTTCAAGAAGTACCAGTTCAAAAAACAACTAAAATACAAAATAAACCTTTTAAACCAAGTTTTTTAAAAAAAAATATCTATAAATGGCATAAAATAATAGGAATCAGTACAGTTATTCCTGTTATTTTTTGGACGCTTTCTGGGCTTTTGCATCCCCTCATGGGACATTGGTTAAAACCTACTATTTCAACTACTTTTATTGTACCCAAGTCTATTGAAAAAACAAAAATTACTACTTCATTAGAAGATATTACACTTCAAAACAATATTCCGTCTATCAAGAATTTTAGATTTATCAATTTTTATGATAAACAGTATTATCAAATTAAAGACAATCAAAATCAAATCGTATATTTTAATACACAAACAGGAAAAAAAATAGAGAATGGAGATAAAATATATGCAGAATATCTAGCCCGTTATTTTCTTGATGACCAAAAAAGCAATATAAAATCTATAACATTGATAGAAGAATTTGAAACTGAATATCGTTTCATTAATCGTTTACTTCCTGTTTGGAAAGTTTCCTTCGAACGTTCAGACAATATGGATATTTATGTTGAAACAACTTCTGATAGATTAGGAGCATTTAATAATACCACTCAAAAAAGTTTTCTTTGGGCATTTAGTTTATTCCATAATTGGACTTTTTTGGAAATGATTTCAAATGAGTGGGTTAGAATTACAACAATGCTTTTGGTGCTTGGAATAATTACACTCTCAACTTTGAGTGGGCTGATTATTTATGGCTTTATGTGGAAATATTTTAAAAGACCTACAAAAGAAAATAAAAAAGGTATTTTAAAACGCTATCATCGCCAAATTGGATTAGCAACTGCTTTTGTTACATTTGCATTTGCTTTTAGTGGAGGGTATCATGCAACTAAAAAATACGAACCAAATTTATTACCCACAGCCGAAAAAGAGGCTATATTTATACCTTCTGATTTCAAAATAGCTCTAAAAGATTTAAAAATAGACTGGAATAAAACCACAAATATTTCAATAATAGAAATGAATAATAATATTTATTATCAATCTATTGAAAAAAGTGAAAAAGGGACTGCTCCAAATTTAGTCTATACAAATATCCAAACTGGAGAAATTTTGAGAAATGGTAACATAGAATATGCAAACTATTTAGCTACTTACTTTTCTGAAAATTACTACCCTCATTTGAAAGGAGAAATTAACAAACAAAATAATATAAAAACAGAGGTTCTAAACAAATTTAGTAAAGAATATGGATTTGTTTTTAAACGTCTCCCTGTTGTGCAAATTGATTATGATACACCACAAAAAGCAACATTTTTTATTGAGACAACAACTTCAAGGCTTGCCTCCAAAGTAGAAAATGCAGACCGTAGAGAAGGATTTTCTTTTGCTTTTTTGCATAAATTTTTTCTAATGGATTTTGCAGGAAAAAATATACGAGATACTATTATGTCTTTATCAGCCCTAGGCGTATTAGTAGTAAGTTTGTTCGGTTTAGCTTTGTTTCTTAAAAAATAAATTTGTCTTCTAGTTAAAACAAACCCTAAGGGTCTTCAAAGACCCTTAGGGTTTTATCAAAATCAACCAATTATGAAAAATCAATTTTTATATAGAATCGTACTCTTTTCGATTTTTATTTTTTTGACTGCCTGTCAAACAGAAGATGCAAAACCAAAAGAGAAACTCACTTTTAAAACGCCTTCTAACTTTCCAGAACCAATTTATGATTTAAAAGAAAATCCTGTAACGGTGGAAGGTTTTGAGCTTGGTAAAAAATTATTTTATACAGGACTTTTGTCAAGAGATGGAAGTGTAAGTTGTGGTTCTTGCCATGCTCAAACTTCAGGTTTTACACAACATGGACACGATTTGAGTCATGGAATTGATGATAAATTGACACTTCGAAATTCATTACCCATTCAAAATTTGGCTTGGTCTAAAAATTTCTTTTGGGACGGAGGAGTTTTTCATTTAGATTTATTTGCTATTTCTCCCATAGAAGCTGACAACGAAATGGGCGAAACGCTGCCAAATGTCTTGCAAAAATTACGAAATACAGAAGGAGCAAAAGAACCAAAAACAGATTATCCATTGCTTTTTGAAAAGGCTTTTGGTACAAAAGAAATTACAACTGAACGTTTTTTGAAGGCGTTATCACAGTTTCAGTTGATGTGTATTTCAGCTAATTCTCGTTATGACAAACAGGTCAGAAATGAAAGTACACAAGAAAATAAATTGACTTCTCAAGAATTAAAAGGATTAGAGTTATTTGAACAAAACTGCTCAAATTGTCATTCTACGACACTTTTTACAGACCAAAGTTATAGAAACAATGGTTTAAAAATTGGAAATCCGAATGACACAGGAAGACACAGAATTACACAAATTGAAGACGATAAGTTCAAATTTAAAGTGCCTAGTTTGAGAAATGTAGAAGTTACTCGTCCGTATATGCACGATGGAAGATTCCGAAATTTAGAAGCTGTTTTAGACCATTATACAGACGGAATACAAGATTCTGAGACCTTAGATGAAAGTCTAAAATCAAAACTCAAAATCGAACTTAATCAAGAAGAAAAAGAAGCCATTATCGTCTTTTTGAAAACACTTACTGATGAAGATTTTTTGAGTAATCCTATTTTATCTGAATTTTAAATTTTTATAGCTTGTCGCTCGTGTGACACGAGCAACGGCTGTATTTTTAGCTCAAAATACATTACAACGATTCAAAAAAACTCTTACCATTGCTCGTGTCCCCACGAGCGATTAACTATATAAAAACATGAAAAATTTTATCGCTGTTTTACTTTTTACAACTTCATTTTTATTTCTTTCTATTCCCTCAAATGCTTGTGATTTGTGTGGTTGTGGTGCAGGAAATTATTATTTGGGAGTAATGCCACAATTTCAAAAAAACTTTGTGGGTGTTCGTTATCGTAGTGCTAGTTTTGATTCTCACTTGGGAGGAAGTAGCAATTATTCATCACTCTTCGAAACTCAAGAGCGTTTTTATACTGCCGAAGTTTGGGCTAGATTTTATCCACACCCAAAATTACAACTATTGGCTTTTTTGCCGTATCAATGGAACTTTCAAGATGAAAATAAAACCCGTGAGGAGTTTCTAGGTTTAATTCGTCATAAA
>DAIUBX010000147.1:0-7033 GCA_036846465.1 Bernardetia sp. | reverse complement strand
GTTATTTCTAATGCTTCTAACTCTTCAGAGGCTTTAGTTTTATTTGGAACTGTTTTGCCTAGTGAAAATGGAGAATAAAATAAAGTTAGAATTCAGAAGTTAGAAGTAAATAAATTACTTTATTTTTTATAAAAAATGCTATTCTTATTATAATAAATAAGAATAGCATTTTTTTTAATTCTAACTCATTCAGTTTCTACCAATCAGAAAGTGTCCCACCTTCTACTTTTGAAGGATTAATTCCAACAAGTTCTAACTCAAAAACTAATGTTTTCCCAGCCATTGGGTGGTTTGCATCCAAGACAACACCTTCTTCATTAGCTTCAATAACTACAACAGGAATTTGCTCACCATTTTGTCCTTGAAGAGCAAGTTGATCACCTACTCTTGGATTCATTTCTGGTGGTAATTTGTCTTTAGGAAAAGAAACAATATTTTCTGGATTTGATTCTCCATACGCTTCAGTTGGTGCTAAAGTGATTGTTTTTGACTCGCTAAGTGCCATTCCTTCTACGGCAGCATCAAAACCTTTTATCATTTGTCCTGCTCCTACTTGAAACTCAATAGGCTCTTTTCTATCTCTTGAAGAATCAAAAACATTTCCGTCTTCGAATTTACCTACATAATGTACTTGAACTAAATCGCCTTTTTTTGCGCTATTTGACATGCTCTAAAATTAATTGGATTATAAAAAAAATAGCTTCTCTATTTTTCTAGAATAACTTTTAATTAAATTATCTTATAAAAATAAAAAGACTATAGTGTAATTTTCTGCAAGTTACAATTTTTTAGTGTAAAAATAAATTTGCGCCTTGGTATGGACTTAAGAATTGTTGTTTTTTGTGTAAATTTGATAGTTGTTTGAAAGGAATTATTAAAAATCTATGAAGAATTATTTTATCTATATCATTTTGTGTTGGTTGTTTCTTTTAGTGGGAATAACTGGAATGGTTTCTTATAAATTTATTCAAAAAAAAGAAATTCAAATTTATTATTCCAATCAAAGAAAAATTTCTACGTCTTTTTTATTGACTGATTTTTGTTTTTCGACAGAATCTCGCCACGTTCGTCATCTTTCAATGCCTGAATGGATTGCTCCTTTTCAAGATTTTCCTGCCTATCACGAGCATTTTCCGTCTTCTTCTTTTTTTAAACCTGTTATTGAATAATCTATTTTTAATAAATAGGTAGTTTAGGCAAACTATTTGCGACTTTTTCTTCAAAAATTGAATAACCAAACTATCTTTTATTATGAATTTTCAAAAAATCAAATTTTATTCTCTTTTTCTACTTCTTTCTGTTGCTTTATTTTCTTGTGAAGATTTAGAAACAGAACCAAACCAAGATACTGATACAAATTCTCAAACTAATTTTAATGTAAACGGACAAGAATTGGTAGATTTAGTAAATCAGTACCGAACAGAGGGGTGTAGATGTGGGAGTGAACAAATGCCAAGTGTCGCACCAATTACTTGGAATGAAACCCTTGCAAAAACTGCTTATCTTCATAGCAAAGATATGAACGATAAAAATTACTTTTCTCACACGGGAAAAGACGGCTCAGACCCTGGAACACGAATGGAACGACAAGGCTATGATTGGAGAACCTATGGGGAAAATATTGCAAAGGGCTATTCAGATGAAAAAGCTGTTATTGAAGGCTGGATAGATAGTGAAGGACATTGTAGAAACATTATGAATCCAGATTTTCAAGAAATGGGTGTCGGCAAAGAGGGCGATTATTGGACACAAGTTTTTGGAACACGATAAATAATTACTATTGGATAAATAGTTTTCGTTTTCAAGGGTGTTTTAATATTTGATTTATTCCTAAAATCTAACTTCAAGACTTCTTACTTTATTTACTCTCCCATAAACCCTTGTTTAATTTCTGGTTCATCGTCATCTTCTACATTATCAACAAAAACATCATCAGGATTAAAAGCAGATTTTGCCTCTACAAAAATTCGTCTTACTTGTGGATATTCTTTTCGAATACTTGTTTCTAAACGAACAATTGCTTTTGAAAGCTCTGCTACTGTTAAAGTTGGACTAAACTTTACATCTAAAGCCAAAAATACCTCTTCTGGTCCTAAGTGCATTGTCAAAGGTTTTGCACAGTCTTTTACTTCTTTGTCTGCATTGACAAGGGCGTGAATTTTCTTTACAAGTCTTGGATCTGCACCTTCTCCCACCAAAAGTCCTTTGCTTTCATACGCCAACAAAACAGCCACTACCGATAAAACAACTCCAATAAGTAAAGAAGCCACTCCATCAAAACGAGGCTCATCAAATAATTGTCCTAAAAAAACACCAAAAAAAGCAATAATTAAACCCAAAATGGCAGCCGTATCTTCAAACAAAACAGCAAAAGTAGCAGGGTCTTTACTGTCTTTTACAGTTTCCCAAAGACTTTTCTTGCCTCTTCCTATATTAATTTTTTGATATGCTAAAAACCAAGCAATTCCTTCAAAAATAAATGCAATAAGTAAAACAATATAATTTATAAAAGGATTAGAAGATTTTTCAGGGTTGTTGATATGAATAATTCCTTCATAAATAGACATTCCACCACCAATAGCAAAAATAAGAATGGCTACAATGAGTGTCCAAAAATAAAGTTCTTTTCCATACCCAAAAGGATGTTCTTCATCAGCAGGTCTTTGGCTCAATTTTAAACCCAAAAGAATCAAAATTGCATTTCCAGAATCTACCACCGAGTGAATTCCTTCCGAAATCATTGCCGAACTTCCTGTAAAAAAAGCAGCAATAAACTTTGTAACTGCAATACCTAAATTGGCTATTAAGGAAGCATAAACAGCCGTTTTTGATGATGAAGCCATAATTTTTGATAAAATTTAGTGACATAAAAATAGGATTTGGACTAAAAAATCTCATCCATTTTGACAAGAATACTCAAAGATAGACACAAACTCCAAAATACCAAAAGACAAACTACGTTTTAACTTTTGTAAATCTGACTATTTTATGAAATCAAATTAAACCATTGTCCCCAAAAATAGTCTAAGGAATTAGGGCAAATGCACGAAATTTTTCTGTGTCCATTTAAAGCAAATCAAGCTAGTTTTTAACTTTGTAAACTGATATTACTCTGATAAATAAAGTTTTTTTTGAGCTATTACAGCCGTATTAAAAATTTCGTGCGTTTGCCCTACTAAGGAATAGAATTTTGTTTATTCAAAACAATTATTTTTCATGAAATCAACTCATCAAAAGATACAGCATTTATATTGGCGTGCCGAATTTGGTATTTTGCCAAAAGACATAGAAACGATAAAGACTACAAAAAATATAGAATCTGCCATCGAACAGATTTTTGAGCGTGCAAAACCTATTCATAAGTTCTCCAATGATTTTGATATGCCTTCGCTTTCTCAAATGAAAGACATGGATAAAAAAGACAAAAAAGAACTTCGAAAAGCAGTAAGACAAGACGTAAGAGAACTTAATGTAGAATGGATAGAACAAATGGCAAATCCACAAAAAGGAACATTACGTGAGAAAATGGCTTTCTTTTGGCACGGACATTTTGCGTGTGAACTCAAAAATCCAGTTTTTGCTGTTCAGCAAATCAATACTATCAAAGAACATGCACTAGGGAATTTTAAAGACCTTGTTTTGGCAATCGCTAAAGATGCTGCCATGATTTTGTATCTCAACAATCAGCAAAATAAAAAACAAAGCCCAAATGAAAATTTTGCTCGTGAACTTATGGAACTCTTTACCATAGGAAGAGGAAATTATACAGAAAATGATGTCAAAGAAAGTGCAAGAGCTTTTACAGGCTGGTCTACCAATCGTCTGACAGGAGAATTTCAGTTTAGACAGCGAGTGCACGACGAAGGAAAGAAAACATTTATGGGCAAAACAGGAAATTTTGATGGAACTGATATTGTCGATATTATCCTCTCCAAAAAAGAAACGGCTCATTTTATTGCAAGTAAAATCTATCGTTTTTTTGTAAATGAAAGTAAAATCAATTCTAAGCAGTTAGATGAACTAACAGACGTTTTCTTCAATTCACAATACGATATTGAAAAAACAATGAAGTATTTATTTTCTCAAGATTGGTTTTATGAAGAAGAAAATATTGGTTCGAAAATAAAATCTCCAGTTGAGTTTTTGGTCGGAATGATGCGAACTTTAGACCTTGATTTCAAAAATGAAGATGGTATTCTGTTTACTCAAAAAGTTCTTGGACAAATTCTTTTTCGTCCTCCAAATGTAGCAGGTTGGCAAGGTGGAAAGGCGTGGATTGATAATGCAACACTACTCGTTCGGCTCAATTATGCAGGGTATATTTTTAATCAAGCCGAAGTAGAAATTGATATAAAAGATGAACCCGAAACAAGAAAAATAAGAGTAGGAAAAAAAATTGATGTTTCAGCAAACCTAAATCCACTCATAAAATCATTTCAAAAAACAGATTCTCAAGATTTAGCAAAAGAACTTTCTGATTTTTTGATACAAATTCCATCAAGTTCTAAAAAGGAATTAGACAAAATGTTGCAAAAAACAGCTTTTGAAAAGTATGCTAATACAGCAACAAACCAAAATGAAAAAATAAAAGCGTGGACAGTTTCAATTCTTAGTTTACTAGAATATCAAATGTGCTAGAGTTAAAGTAGCCGATACTTTCCAAGTGTCGTAAAACAAAACAACTATGAAAACAACTAGAAGAAAATTTCTCGGTCAGATGGGACTTGCTACGGCAGGAACTCTGTTTGTTCCTTTATTTTTGAAAGGATTTGATTCTGTCGCTGCAAATTCTATCAAAAAATCAACTAAAAAATTTATTATTATTCAATTTTCAGGTGGAAACGATGGATTAAATACAGTCATTCCATTCAGAAATGATATTTATTACAAAGATCGTCCACAGATTGCCATTCCAACAAATGAAGTGGTCAAACTCTCTGATGAACAAGGACTCAATCCTGCACTTTCTCCACTCAAAAAACTCTACGAAGAAGGCGAACTGACAATTATCAATAATGTAGGTTATCCAAATCCTAACCGTTCTCATTTTCGTTCGATGGATATTTGGCAGACAGGAAGCAGTTCTGATGAATATCTTTCGACGGGTTGGTTAGGAAGATATTTGGATGATATACATTCAAAAAATAAAAATACAGTTCCTCATTTTGCTTTAGAAATGGACGATACGCTTAGTTTGGCTTTAAAAGGAACCAAAAAAAGTGGTTTTGCAGCCCAAGATTTGAATAGACTAAAAAGAACGACAAGTACGCCAGTGGTAAAAGCTCTTTTAGATTCTCAAAGCAATTCTCTTAAATCTCATCACGACCATTCTCATGATGAGCAAGTCAGTTATTTGTATCAAACACTTTCTAATACAGCAGCGAGTTCAGAGTATTTATTTGAGAAAAATAAAGGAGGAAAAACTTCAGCAGATTATCCCAATGACCGTTTTGGAAAGGATTTACAACAAATTTCTAAATTGATTGAAGCAGGTTCTGATTCTCAAATTTATTATGTTTCTCTTGGTGGTTTTGATACACACGCCAATCAAAGAAATCAACAGGAAAGAAACTTGAAAAGTTATGCAGAAGGTATTGAAGCACTTCAAAAAGATTTGAAGAAAAATGGAAATTGGAATGACACCTTAATTATGACTTTTTCGGAATTTGGAAGACGAGTAGGCGAAAATGCAAGTCGTGGAACAGATCATGGAACAGCAAATGTAGTTTTTTTAGCAGGAGGAAATCTTAAAAAGAAACAGTTTGTAGGACAAGCACCAAATTTAACAGATTTAGACAATGGAGATTTGAAATTTAAAATAGATTTTCGTCAGATTTATAGTGATATTCTCAAAAACTGGCTCAAAACAGATGCTAAGACTATCTTGAATGCAGATTTTGAGGAGTTAGGTCTAGTATAAAATGTATAATTTTTCACTAAAAAATCCGTTGCATAATTATATACAACGGATTCTTAGACTAAAAAAAGAGAATAAAATAAAAATTATTGTTTAACTCTTTTCAATACATATTTTGTAAAATAAACTTGATTTCCTCCACTTGACATACTAACTACTTCCCAACCTTCTTTTCCAAGTAAGTTAAGTAGTACAACTATTTTTTCTTCATTTTCAGCAATATTGCCAAAATTAATTCCTATTGCACTGTAATAGTTTTCCATATCAACAGGTGTATCTGCCTTGCCATTAGAACGTGTTACAATCAGTCTTGAGCGTCCCAAACCTCCAGCAACAACAGACTCCAAAGCATTGATTTGCATGTACTCATATTGTACTACCTCATCTACATGATTTTTAGTAGAATTATTAGTTGTTGTAAACGCAAAAAAGATAACTGCCAAAGATAAAACTAGGCAAATTGAAAGAATATGATTCTTTTTCATAAAAATTATTTTGTAGTACTAGTTAATGATAAATTAAATATACGATTTTCATGGTGTCAATTAAAGCTATTAAAAAATTTTTTAAAGGTCAAATATTAATGTAGAAAAAATTATTTTTTTAACAAAAAACACTTTTTTGTTAAAAAAAACCCTTTAATATTTACATTATAAATTATCACACCCATAAACAAATTATTTGCAATAGTCATATTTTCTTTGAAAACACTAACATCATGACTACTTTTGCCTAACATTATGGTTTGTCAAAAGATTAGATTCTTTTTTCACTATTTATTTCAAAGAAATAGCATTTACTTTTCCAATGAAAATATACAATCAACCTGTTCGCAACGAATGGGAATCTATCTGTACTCGTCCTACATTTTCTTTAAAACAAATTGAATCTCAAGTTCAAAATGTTTTACATTCTATTAAACAAGAAGGTGATGCAGCACTCAAAAAATTCACAAAAGAATTTGATAAAATAGAATTAGAAGACTTTAGAGTAAGCACAGAAGAAATTGCAGCAGCTGAAAATCTAGTTTCTGAATCTCTCAAAACGGCTATCAATCAGGCTTATAAAAATATTTTAGTTTTTCATGAGAGCCAACAAGAAGAAGTCAAAAAAATT
>DAIUBX010000146.1:0-7126 GCA_036846465.1 Bernardetia sp. | reverse complement strand
GCTCAAAAGTGGCTCAAAGATAGAAAAGGTAGAAAACTCACTTTTGAGGAAATAAATCATTATCAAAAAATAATCGTTGCTTTATCTGAAACAGATAGATTGATGAAGGAAATTGATAAGATTATTTAGACAACAAAAAAAGCGACACAATCTGCGTCGCCTTTTTTCAGCTATCTTCCAAAACCCGATCACTCGGTTGTCTATAAAGTAAGAAGTTTGAAGTATAGAGATAAGAAGTCAAATCAAAACTTCTTACTTCACACTTCTGACCTCTTACTTTATTCAATGGTCTAAAAGGTGTAATTGATACCTCTTTATAATTTTTTTCAAAAGTTCTCCGTAAAGTGGCGATGTTGCATAACCAACTCCTCCAGTTCGTTCCGAACCAATTTTGTTTGCCCAATCTTCATAATTTTTTCCTTTTGTAAAAAGTGGTGCATATCTTTTATTTGTCGACAAAAATTCTGAATGCCCTCTGAATGATTCCCATGCGCTTCCATATTGTGTAAAATAATCTTGTACTTTGCATTCATACAAAACATTTCCTTTTTTGATAAATGGCTTTTGAGTTAAGATAATATCTTGATTCATAGAGGCTTCTTCGGCTGTAAAATATTCTGTTGTGATTGTTTTTTCACCTTCTTTATTCTTGTCTTTTATTCCAAAATAATTGTTATGAATTACTCTTGAACCGTAAGCTGTCTCTAGTGCTGATTGAGCGAGTTTTATCGAAACAGGAACATTATATTTTATTTGTTCCATAAGTGCCGTTTCAATTTTGCGAAGGCGAACCGTATCCGTAAAATAATCCAAAACGTGAGTAGGCGCATCAAGATTTTTCAAGACCATTTCCATAAACATGCGACTAATATCTCTATTCATTACTAAAAGAATGCTGTCATTAAGTTGATCTAAACGAGAGGCTTTATTTTGAATAAGTGCTTTTGTAATACAAATTTGCTTTTGAATCATAAATTCTTCCATCATATTTTCACTTTTTGCAAGACTTGCCAAATCATCATAGTCTGCCACCGAATGAACGAAAATAGGAAGACCATTTTTTGTATCTTTTATATCCTGTTTAGCTGTATTTTCATCAGAATTAGAAGAAGCAAGATGCATCAATTCCATTGTTGGCGAATTTTTATTATCAGAATTAGAAAAAATACTTGTAGTACCATTGGAAGCAGAAGCCATCAACGGTTTTTCGTCTATTTCCCACAATTCAAAGGGTGTTTCTTGTCCTATCTGCACCCACAAATTTTTGATATATGTATTTTGTGTATCTCCCCAACTTCCATACAAAGCCACCATTCCCAAAAATAAAGCTGCCATAACGAGCATATAATTTTGGATAACAAATGAAATATTGTATTCAAAGTATCTTTGTCCTATCATAAGTTTGATAGGAATTTCTATGTGTTTATATGTATGTTGATGATTTCTTATCTTTTCCAAACTAATGGAAATGGGTAAGAAGTCTTTTATAAGTTTATTTTTCATCGTATTTGTATAGTGTAGTTCACATTTAGTATGCGAATAAAAATCTTTTTTTGCTAATTTTATTTGTAATTAAATTAAAAGTTTAAAATCAATTTCAATTATTAGTATCAAAAATTAGCTAAAGGACTTAATTATGCTATTATTTTTAGCAAATTTAAAAAACAAACTCTACATTTCCAATATTTCGACAAAAAATAAACTAAAAATTTGAGCAATATCATTAATTATCTGAAAATCAACAGAATGACTTTTTATGACTCTATATGATTTTAGTTGCAAAAATTATCTTGTATTTTGTTCAAGTCTGTACCGTTAAGGTCTGACTTGGACAAAATAAGCCTTTTTGAAAGAAGAATGATTATTTTTAATGGGTCAGACTTTCAGTACAGACCAATTAAAAATACAAGTCTGCAACCAAATTCATAAAGAACCCTTTTTATGTAAAATTTGGGCATAAAAAAACTTCTTCAATTTTACTTTTAGTAATTGAAGAAGTTGTTGAATTTAAAAAAAGAGCTATTTCATTTTTTCATACAAGAAGAAGAGAAGCAAAACCACACTTAAAACAATAGCAAAATCAAGGATTAAATAATGAATTTTTAAGAAATTTGCAGTATCACAGTTTAAGCATTTACCTCCCAAACTTTGATAAAATCTAAACGGATAACCTATTCTATCCATTCCATCAAAGTAAGCCTCAAATTTTGATGTAGTTACATTGATTACACAGAAAGCAAATAGACTTATAAATAATAGTTTAAGCACAAAGAATAATTTAGGCATTTTCTAGGAATTAATAAGTAAAATATACCTTAGATGCCAAAAAACTCTTTTTTGCATAAAATCAGACAAAGAAGTTCTATATTTCCTACTATTCATTTCCCTAATCCCATAAAATAAACTACCTAGTCAAAACAATATAATCTTGCAAAACGGTATGTAAAAACTGCTTTGTTTGTTGTGGGCTTGTAAATTTATCCACAGAAATATCCATTTTTTTAGCTGCCGAAACTGCTGCTTTTTGGAGTAATTGATAAGTATCTTTTTGTTTTGGAAAACGACTTGCACGATTTAGTATAGTTTTGATAGCCAACATATCTTCTTCTGAAAAAACCGTAACTCGCTCATAAGTAGGCTCGTAATTTTTGAAAGAACGGATATTTAGAAGCTCTTTCATATTTACGTGTTGCGTTGATTTTACTTTAATGACTGTAGTTCCTGCCAAAATATCACCCAAACGTTGTCCTTTTTCTGTTCCTGTTATTAAAAGAATAGCCAAAGAACCAAAAGAAAATAGAATATCTACCATTCTGAATGCCCAACGCATAAAATAATCTGAAAGAGAAGGAATATCGCCATTGAGTTTGACCACACGAATTCCCATCGCTCGTTTTCCTATACTTTGCCCATTAAAAACAATCTCACAAAAAAGAGAATAAAAAAGCCATAAAGGCAAAATAACAAGGAAACTAAAAAAAACATAGGCATTTTCTGACCAACCCATAACAGAAATCAACCAAAGAAACAGAAGAGACAAAATTGAGTTAACAACAATCAGTATGACAAGATCTATAAACCAAGCAATAATGCGTTGAAATGTGGAAGGTAATTCATATTCAATAGTTACGTTTTGACTGGTGCGAATAGAAATGGTTTTCATATATTTACAAGAGTAATTAGTAGTTATCTAATTTTATTTTTCAGATTTTTATGATAAATAGAAGTCTTTACCTTACAAATTAGTAAATTAATTAGTATTTTGTAGTTTGTACGTAAAAATGATAAGAAAAAATATATTTTAAAAGGGAAAAAACGCTCTTTTTTCCTAGATTACACCATTTTTATAAAATTTAGACTTAACGTAAAAGCAATGAGAGAAAATATTTTTATAGAACAAAATAAAGAAAAATGGCAAGACTTTGAGCAATTACTCAAAGAAAAACAACGTAACCCAGACAAACTTAGTGACTCTTTTGTTGAAATTACGGACGATCTTTCCTATGCACGTACGTTTTATCCAAATCGTTCGGTGCGTTTGTATCTCAACGGAATTGCACAACAAATATTTAGAGATGTCTATAAAAATAAACGTGTTAGGTGGCAAAAGCTCCTAGATTTTTGGACAACAGATCTACCTGCTACGATGTATATGATTCGAAAAGATCTTTTAGTAGCTTTTCTTATTTTCTTTGGAGCTTTGTTAGTAGGTATTTTTTCTACGGTACAAGAACCTGATTTTGTAAATGTTATTTTGGGAGAAAGTTATGTCCAGATGACTGAAGACAATATTGCTAAAGGTGACCCAATGGCAGTTTATAAAGGAAGTGATGAGATAACAATGTTTTTTCAAATTACATTTAATAATTTGAGAGTAGCCTTGATGAGTTTTGTAATGGGTGTATTTTTTTGTGTGGGAACTATATTTGTTTCGATGTATAATGGAATAATGGTAGGTTCTTTTCAATATTTTTTCTACTCAAAAGATGTTTTGATAGATTCCTTATTTGCGATTTGGTTACATGGAACACTTGAAATTTCAGCTATTGTAGTTGCCTCAGCAGCAGGAATTACGATGGGAAAAGGACTATTATTCCCTAGTACGCTGAGTCGTTTGGAGTCTTTTCAGATTAGTGCAAGACGTGGAATGAAAGTAATGGTAGGACTTGTTCCTGTTATTATTTTGGCTGGGTTTATTGAGAGTTTTCTTACTCGTTATACCGAAATGCCTTTGATAATTCGTGGAATACTTATTTTGGCTTCTTTTATTTTTATGGTAGGCTATTTTGTGGTTTACCCCTACATTTTGGTAAAGACCAAGAAAATAGAATTACCTGTTCAGAAATTACCCGAAACCAGTGAAGATAGTGAGTTTGAGCTTTTTCAGATACGAAGTCTTGGAAATATTTTGACAGAGTCTATGATGATTCATAGAAGACATCTTATTCCTATTTTTAATATTTGTGCTGCTTTGTTATTTCCTTTATCTATCGGAATGTATTTTTTAGTTTTTAAAGATATTGCAAATTTTGATTTTCCTCGTGATATGGAATACAAATTAGAAGAGTATTATCTACTCATTATTACAGGAAATTATATTCAAAATATTGCTTTTATGGCTGTTCATACACTTATATGGACAGTTGCTCTAACAGCTCCATTTTATTTTTTCTCCGAAACTATGACTCAAGAAGCTAGAAAAATAGAATGGTCAGTCTAAAATTTTGGAAAATTTTTACTTACAAATGGTTATAAATCACTTCTTGTAGTTCTTTTGATGAAAGCTATAATTTTTTATAGTCCGTATATGATTTTTGCAGCTCTTTTAGTTGCGCCATTGATGTTATTTTGGTTATATACGTGGGTAACTTATACAAATAACCCTTTTAAAGCCTTTGCTAGAGCATTAAAATTATTCTTTTTTCAGCCAATGGATAGTTTTATGATGCTTGTTATTGCTCTTTTAGTTGGCTTTGTTTATTATGTTCTTCTCAATTCTTCTCTAAGTGGATTTTTTATTAGCGTTTTGGAAATGCACTTTTTAGAAGGAGAAACATTTATACTCAAAATAGTACAAGTATTTTATTTTGCAGGTCTTCTGACCGTAACATTTATTATTGTTCCTTTATTCGTTTATTCTATCGGCATACAGTATTTTAGTATTATGGAACGTGCCGAAAATACAACGCTTAGAAAACGTATTGAAGCGATAGAAGTAGAAGAATAAACAACAGATCTTCCCTTCCGACCTTTTTATTGGAAAATATATCTAAGGTCGGAAGAGCCAAAAAAAATCAGACAATCAAAGACTGTCTGATCTATATTTAATTTATCTAAAAAACCTGTAACACTATGCTTAGGGCTAGATATAATTAATTATTTCTACTAAAAATTCTAGCCAAAACCACTTCTACAAAAACAGCAATTAAAGCAGCCACAATAAAATACCTCCAAAGAGGAATATTTTCATTTTTCTCTTTGAAATCTGTTGCAAAATCTTTTGCATCTTCGCCCTCTAAGGAAAAAATCTGAACGTTTGCCTTTTCTGCCCACGCTTTTGTAAGCTCGTCTTTTGTATGAAAATCTAAATAGGATTCTTTTCTTGAATAATTAAAGGCTAATAACGTTTTAATTTCCCCTGTTTGTTTATTTCGTAGCTCATAAACTCCTGCTTTGAGTGAGGAACGAGGAATTTCAAAAATGATTTTGTTTCCAGAAATACGTTGAGATGGAATTATAGCTTGATTGTTTGTAGTAGAATTTTGATTTGTAGCATCTTGAATAGAATTATTTTTTATAGGAACTAACTCAAAAACACTATTTTTTTGAAGAGAATCCAAAGACAAAATAGCCGTCTGTTCTTCCAAATTATACGCTAATAAATCGGCTTGAGACAAACTACTCAATGCAATTTTGTACATCGTCGGAACGAAAAGTGCATGTTTTCCAAAGCCACTCCAATTACTTTCCAAAGGAGCAGAACATACAAAAACGTTTCCTTCGGCTGTCTGTTGGCGCATTAAAAAAGGCTGTCCATTTCTAAATTTCAAAATAGGTTGTCCAGATGAAAGTCCAGACCAAACACTTGTAGCAACAGGCATAGACATAGAAGGCGAAATTTGCTCAAAAACTCCTTCAAAAAAGGGTTCATTTTCAGATGGAGGCAAAAGCGAAAGACCAACTCCAGCTTCTGCATTTATTGAACGAACAGAAATTCCTAAAGCAGAATTAAAATCCACAGGTTTTGAGTTGGGAGAAGGAAAAACCAAAACATTTCCACCACTAGAAAGAAATTTTCTTAATGCTCGTTGCAAGGCTTCATCAATCGACGCTATTCCTTCCAAAACAACTAAATCCGTATTTTGAAGAAGATTATAATCTAAATTTTGAGTAGAAGTTGCTGAAAAAACAAAGAAATCTGCATTTGTAAAAACATTATTTATATAAACTTGCGCTTCACTTTGTTTTTCAAATATATTTAAAATATTTATTTTTGGTGCAATTCTGAGCGTAAAAAAATAATCATTATCAAACAAAACTGGATAATCTTCACTACTTATTTTGGCTGAAACTGTTCCTTCTGTTTTGGTAACCGAAAAATTCATTTCAATTTCCTTCGAACTCTGCGCTGCCAAACTTACCACACTTGCCGAAACTTGATTATTATCGATGAATAATTGCAGACTTTTATTTTCAACAGCTTCTGTTCCCAAATTACGAATACGAACCGTTATATTTTGTGGCGTATTAGGCTGAACAAAAGGATTATCTAACCAAACTGAATCGATAAGCAAAGTAGAAATTTTGGTAGGAGAAACGGGCAAAACATAATAATTATACGCTGAATCAAATTCTATTTCATTCAGATTTGGAATTGTATTTTTTTGGAAATCAGAAATCCAAAAAATATGTCCTCCTTTTGCTCCTTCTTGATTTGATTTTGCTTCAAAAGTTCGGAGTTGTTTTTTATAAATCTCTTCAAAATTGCGATTAATTCCACTAAAATCAATCGTAGAAAGTTTATCTGTGATGTTCGTTTTTGGATAGAAAAAATTAGTATTCCCTTCAAAAGAATTATCTAAAAGCTGAAAAGTAGCTGATTTTGGAAATAAATCTGGAATCGTTT
>DAIUBX010000145.1:0-7146 GCA_036846465.1 Bernardetia sp. | reverse complement strand
TCACAACTTCCATATACTTGTCTTCCACTATTCTCACAAACGGTAAAAATAATGGTGCGTCCGTCTGCTGAAATGGTACATGTTCCCTCATTCGAACGAGTATTCAATTCTTCTACTTTTTCAGGAGTTTGCCAAACACTATCTTTTTTTATACTTCTCAAAATGTCTTCATCAGCTCGTGGGTCGTCGCCATCTCTTGCTGTAAAATACATTTCTTCTTCATCGGCTGTCAAAACTGCAAAATATTGTAATTTTCGTGCATTGATTACATCAGGAAGCCGTTCTGGTTTTATATCTAAAGGATTTTTCATCCCCTCTATTCCAAACTTACAGATTGCTAAACCTTGTATAGATACATTTTTTTGAGATTGAGATTGCGCATATTGATACGATTTTTGATATAATTTATTAGCCTCTTCATATTTTCCTTCTTCCAAATAATCTCCTGCAACTATCATATACAGAGAAACTCTACGTGGGTCATTTGGTGTAATACGTGCTGCTTCTTTGAAATGATACTTGGATTTATCTCTATTTCCTAGCAAATGATAATGACTTCCAAGTGCATAATGTGCCTCAAAATAATTATTATCTAATTCAACTGCTTTTTCAAGTAGGTTAATTCCACGTTCAAAATCTCTTGAAGCAATATAATCTTGTCCATTTTGATAGGCTGTTTGCGCTCTTCGATTGCTTGTGCCTTGTGCAGAAACAAAATTAGTAGAAGAAATTATAAAAAAAGAGAGTGCAAAAAATAGAACAGCAACTCTATATTTTTTAAAAATTGATGAAGTGGAATGCGAAGTTTTCATATATGTAAATTGGGATTATTATTTTTCGTTTTGATAAATTTTAAAAATTTTAAATTTAATAACTTAGCTCTTAATTTATTAAAATAACGTCAATGCCTTTTATAAATTACTTGATACTCTTATTCGATTAACTTCTAAGAACCGAACCAAATTAGTTTAAAAAAATTGAGATTGTTAAAAATAAGGTATTTTAGTCTTTTTTTTATAAAAAATGAGTTAAAAAATTGATTTATCAAGTAAAGAACCGTGTTTGATAAAGGTTTGTTAAAAATTTCATAAAAAAAGCAGAAAATCCGTAAGTCAAATTACAAACTTCATAAAGAATTAAATATAAAATTACGAATTATGTAAATTTTAATTAATTTTATTATGAAATTTGCAATAAAAATTTCTTTTGCGTTACTTTGTATTGTCAGAAAGGGAAAAACGTTGCAAATTTTATAAAAAAGAATTATCGCAGATAATCACATTTTGAAATTAACTGATAACTGTTTTACTGAAAACTGATAACTAAAAATGTAGGATGGTGAAATTTTGGCAGCCACGCCCCTCGGTCTCAGGGGTGAAGGTTTGGGATAAATCAAATAAGTGTTTCTGACAGTTATCTGACTAACTACTTCGTGAAGGTTCGAGTCCTTCTCCTACAGCAAAATAGTAGTATGATAAAAAAAGACTTGAAGGTAAATTTTACTTTCAAGTCTTTTACTTTTGGATAAAAATCAGTGTTGGATAATTTTTATTCTTCGTCCTCTTTTTTTGCTTCTGCTAAAACTATATTTGACTTGTCTATGCCTTTTTTGGAAGAATTCTTCTTTTGAGTAATAAGTATAGCTTGTTTTTCCTTCTTTTTTTGTAATTTTTGTTTTTTTCGTTCTTCTTCTTTTTCTAATCGTATTCTCTCTTGTTCTATTAGATTTAATTCTACGACTCTCTGTTCTTTATACTTTACACTTGCATCAGAAATAGTATCATTAATATACTTTTCCATCATCAAACTTGCGATTGGAGCAGCCCATGTTCCTCCAAAACCTGCATTTTCTACTATAACAGCAATCGCAATTTTGGGATTATCTTTTGGAGCAAAAGCTATAAAAACAGAATGGTCTTCTCCATGTGGATTCTGAACAGTTCCTGTTTTACCACAAACAATAATATCATCTATTTTTGCTCTACGAGCTGTTCCTGCACGTACAACATCTTCCATCGCATCAACAACATAAGGGAAATATTTTTCATCAACTGTTGTTTTTTGCTTTGTTCTGTATTTTATATCTACCAAAGTTGTATCATTAATTGCTCTGACAACATGAGGAATATAATAATGACCTCTATTTGCTAAAATTGCAGCGAAGTTAGCGAGTTGCAACGGAACAGCACTCATTTCTCCTTGTCCAATACTGAGGGAATAAATATTTCCTAGTTTCCAACCGTACCCACGGCGTTCAGCTATTTTATCATAATAAGCTGTTGAAGGAATAAGCCCTTGACTTTCATAAGGCAAATCAATTCCTAATTTCCTTCCAAATCCAAAAGAGAGTACATGATCATGCCAACGATCTAATCCAATACGAGTATCTTCTTTGTCATTTTCTGAACGATTTTGACGAATAATTCGGATAAAAGATTTATAATAAAATGGATTACAAGAATGCTGAATAGAGCCATGTAGATTCAATGGCGAAGGATGATTATGACAGTTTACAAGTTCTTTCGAACAGCTAAATGAAGTATGAACTGTATCCAAAACACCATCTTGCAAACCTATTAGAGCTTGTACAAGTTTAAAAGTAGAACCGGGGGGATAAGCAGCTTGTAAAGCACGATTATAAAGAGGCTTTGTTGGATCTTGAGAAAGCATCAAATAATTTTTGGCTACTTCTGTTCCTTCTCCTGTCAGAAGATTTGGATCAAAGGTAGGCGCAGAAACCATTGACAAAACTTCACCTGTTTTTGGATCAATAGCGACAATACTACCAATTTTGTTTTGCATCAAATACTCACCATACTTTTGAAGTTCGGCATCTATGGTAGTTTGAAGAGTTAGTCCTGCTTCAGGAAGTGTGTCGTATTCTCCATCTTTGAAAGAACCTCTAGCAATCCCCAAACGGTCATACATAACTTGCTGAACCCCTCTTTTTCCTCTTAATTCTTCTTCATAACTTCGCTCAATTCCACTAATACCAAGCATATCACCACGTCTGTAATAATCTGCTGTATCTTTGGAAAGCATTCGTTGGTCAATTTCACGCACATATCCTAAACCACCAGCAAAGGAAGAATATGGATATTTACGAATTGTTCTTACATTTGGATAAATACCTTCATAATCAGAGAGTTCATCTTGAATTTTGGCATAATTCTCTACCGACATCTGCTTGATAAATAAATAAGGTTTGTAACGTTGCAAACCATGCCTTGCTTTTCCCAATTTTTCTCTAAACTCCTCTAAAGAAATACGTAAAAGCTGACACAAACGAGTCGTATCATTTGCTTCTAGCTTAAATTCTTTAGCTATAATTTCTATATCAAAAACAGGATTGTTTTCGACTAATAGTTTTCCATTTCTATCATAAACAAGTCCACGAGGAGGATACAAAATATTTGTTCGTGTAGAAGTATTTTGAGCTTGTTGTTGAAAATCATCAGAAATGACTTGCAACCAAAGCAGTTGGAAACCATAGATTAACAATACTGCTAAAATAGCTATTTGAATAATATATCTTCGAAGATCGTTCAAATCTGAATAGTTTTAATAGTTATTGGTGGGGAAACCAACAACGACAAAGATTGGTTTTTGGAAGTTTTTTATATTGCACCAAAAATAAAATAAGTTTTTCTATCATTTTGATACACTTTTTGATAAGTACCACAAAGTTAAGCACTTTATCTCACTTATTTAGAATAATTACTATTGTAAATAATCTAAAAATGATACCAGTCTTTGTTTTTTTATCGAAGGAAAAAAGGCTTATATAGAATAAATCCTATTAATTATTTGAATTCTATTAATTACTCATTATGATTACTGTCTTCAAGCAAAAGGGAGACGAGAATAATACTTGCACAAAACAAAACTTTATCACTTTTTTAGTTTCCGAAAGTGCTACTATTAAAATTAATAAAAAATAATAATTCTCCAAGCTATCAACTTACTTCTATTTTTAGAATTTATATATTGCTTCTTTCTCTCAATCATCAGAGTTATTTTTCTCTCAAATCATAAATCAAATTATATCATAATGAAATATTTTTTTCTATTCTTTTTATCCAGTTTTATTTTGTTCTCTTGCCAAAATAAATCTGAAAAATCTACAACTACTACCAAACAAGAAGTAGATTTGATTGTCTATAATGCCAAAATTTATACTGTTGATGAACAGAAGCCAACTGCTCAATCCTTTGCTGTCAAAGATGGAAAATTTCTTGAAATAAGCACAAATGAAGAAATTGAAAGTAAATTTGAAGCCACAGAAAAAGTAGGTGCTCAAGGCAAAACTATTTTACCAGGGCTTATTGACGCACATTGTCATTTTTATAATTTAGGAATGAAGCTACAACAAGTTGATTTAGTAGGAACGACTAGCTATCAAGAAGTTTTGGATAGAATAGTCGCTTTCCAAAAAGAAAAAAATGTTCCTTTATTGTTGGTAGAGGTTGGGATCAAAACGATTGGGAAGAAAAAGAATTTCCTACCAATAGAGAACTCACAGAACTTTTTCCTGACACACCTGTCGCCATTACACGTATAAATGGACACGCTATGATTGCGAACCAAAAAGCTCTTGAACTAGCAAAAATCACTACTTCGACAAAAGTAGAAGGTGGAGAAATTATCCAAAAAAATGGAAAATTAACTGGCGTTTTGGTAGATAATCCGATGGCACTTGTAAGAGAAGTAATACCACAACCTAGCCGTCAATCACAAATAGAGGCACTTTTGGAAGCGCAAAAAATCAATTTTAGTTATGGATTGACTACCCTAGATGATGCAGGACTTTCTCCAGATGTTATTTCGCTTATTGACAGTCTTCAAAAGGCAAATCAACTTCAAATGAGGCTGTATGTAATGGTAAGTAACCGTCCAGAATATGTAGAAGAATATCTCAAAAAAGGAACTTACAAAACCGAAAAACTCAATGTTTCTTCTTTTAAAGTCTATGCAGATGGTGCTTTAGGTTCAAGAGGTGCAGCTTTGAAAGAACCGTATTCAGACAAACACAATCATCATGGCGCAATGCTTATTGGTTATGAAGACTTTAAAATTCTTGCTGAAAAATTAGCCAATTCTCCTTTTCAAATGAATACCCATGCGATTGGAGATTCTGCTAATGCTGTTGTTATTCGTAGTTATTATGATGCACTCAAAGGTCAAAATGACCGTAGATGGAGAATCGAACACGCACAAGTAGTAGCACCAGAAGAGTTTGAAGCCTTAGATAATAATCTGAGATAAGTGTGCAGCCTACCCACGCCACAAGCGATATGTATTGGGCAGAAGACCGCATCAAAGGAGCGTATGCGTATAAAAAACTTCTTGAAAAAACAGGAAAACTAGCTTTAGGAACAGATTATCCAGTAGAACAAGTAAATCCTTTTCATACTTTTTATGCAGCCGTAGCACGTAAAGACTTGAAAAATTATCCTAATGGAGGTTTTCAAAAACAAAATGCTCTTACAAGAGAAGAAACACTAAAAGGAATGACTATTTGGGCTGCGTACAGTAATTTTGAAGAAAACGAAAAAGGTAGTATTTCGGCAGGAAAATATGCTGATTTTGTTATCTTAGACCAAGATATTATGACTGTTGAAGAAGATGCAATTCCGAATACAAAAGCCATTTCTACTTATTTGGGTGGTTTAAAGGTTTATGGAGAGTAAACTGAATTAGTTTTGGCAGTCTTTGGAATGGAAAATCTGAAGGCTGCTAAATCTGATATATATCAAATACTATTTTTGCATTTTTTATTCAAAATAAATATCTCAAACTATGTTCTTTAAAAAAATATTCAAACCCAAAATAGAACAAGAAAAACTAGAAGAATTAAAAGAAATTGCTTTTAAGTTTGATAATCAAGTTTTTACAGAAAGCAATTATGATTTTCTGCACGATGAAGTAGAAAAATTTAATGCTTTAGCAATTAATTATGTCCCTACACTAATTTATTCCTTACAAATTGCACAGCAAAAACGAGATTTAAACAGAGATGTACTAGGAAGCGAAGAGAAAAATAGCAGAAAATTTTCTCAATACCTTTTTGAAGAAATGATTAAAGTAATAGATTTTATTTTGGAAAAATACGAAGTCAAAGAGTAAAAAAGTTGCATTTCATTACTTCTGACTTCATACATCTAACTTCTGACTTTACATTCTAAGCCTTATAAAAAAGCCATTTAGACACTTCTCTATAGGTTGGTTTTTTTCCGTACATCAAAATTCCTATTCTATAAATCCTGCCTACTATCCAAGTTGTTCCTAAGAAAGTCAAGAATAAAATAGTCATTGATAAAAAAACTTCCCAAAGAGGTGGCTCAAACGGAATTCTGACCATCATAATAATAGGCGAAGTAAGAGGAAACATCGAAGCCCAAAAAGCAACCGTTCCATCAGGATCATTGACTACCAGACCAATAATTCCGATAGCCGTAATAAGTGGAATGGTAAGAGGAAGCATAAATTGTTGTGTGTCAGTTTGATTATCTACAATCGAACCGACAGCACCATAAAGCGCACCATAAACTAAATAGCCCATTATAAAATAGAATCCAAAAGCTCCAATAATAAGTGGAAAATTGAGCGTTTGGACAGTTTCTAAAATATTCTGAACTTCTAAATTCGTTTCTAATTGATTCGCCATTCCTCCCGATTGTGCAACGATAGCTTGTGCTTCTTCTGGTGTCATATTATTTTCCAATGAAAATAGAGAAGAAACCACAAAAAACAGAACGATACCCAGTACAATCCAAATCAGAAATTGCGTAAAAGCAACACATGCCACACCGATAATTTTGCCCAACATCAGCTCAAAAGGCTTGACAGAAGAAATAATGACTTCTACTATTCGGTTTGTTTTTTCTTCCATTACGCCACGCATAACTTGCGCTCCATACAAGAAAATAAAGAAATAAATCATTACAGCACTCAAATAAGCTACTATACTAGCAACTGTCGAATCGGTACGACTTTCTTTTGAATAAAGAGGCGTAACAGTAATGGCTACTTTTGTCCTTGCTTCTTTTATCAAAACAGGGTTCATTCCTAGTTTTACTAATTTTCTTTCTTCTAAGTTTTTAGCAATTTGTCTTTCAATCCTTTTTTCTAATTGAACAGGAATAT
>DAIUBX010000144.1:0-7174 GCA_036846465.1 Bernardetia sp. | reverse complement strand
ATAAATTTGAATACCAAAAATAATAGACAAAAAATTGTGTACGGTTTTAAAACAACTATATATGAACTTTTAGAATAACTAAAGTCTTTTTTTAAGGTAAAAAATGAATTTTCACTAAAAAAACATTGATAATGGTTAGTAATCTAACCTTAGCAATCATTGAACTATTTTACAACCAACTATGAATTCTAGAGAAGAAAAAGAACAACTAATTACTGATTTTTATACTGCATTTATAAATAAAGATGCCGAAAAAATGGCAAGTTGTTACGCTGACGATATAGTTTTTAACGACCCTGTTTTTAAGAATTTGAAAGGTGAAGAGGCGAGAGATATGTGGCGAATGTTACTTGGAAGTGCAACAGATTTGAAGGTTTCATTTTCAAATGTTGAGGCAATAGGAAATTTGGGTTCTGTTTCTTGGGAAGCAATTTATCCTTTTAGTAAAACAGGAAATACAGTTCATAATAAAATAAAAGCTGTTTTTGAGTTTGAAAATGGTAAAATTGTGCGCCATACCGATGATTTTGATTTATGGAAATGGGCTGGAATGGCACTAGGAATATCTGGAAAACTGCTAGGCTGGACTTCTTTTATGCAAGGAAAGATTAAGGATACGGCTCAAAAAACGCTAGATAAATATCGAACAAATAAAAAATAATTTTTTTACTTAAAGTCTAAATCAATATGAAAAAATCAAATTATTATTCAATATTTTTTTTACTGTTAGTCTTTTTTTCTTCTTGTTCTGAAAATGAATCTAAAAAAGAAGATGAAACAGAAAAAATAACTTTAGAACTACAATTTTTTGTGAAAGACAAGCCTTTGAAGTTATTACAAGAATATCAAAATGACTTAAATCAAAATTATTTGTTAGAAAATTTTAAATTCTATCTAAGTAATTTTGAATTTGAATCAGCTTCTAGCAATGAAACTTTCAAAGTAGAAGATTCTTATTTGTTATTTTCAGCAGATAGAGAACAAAATATTTTTGAGAGAGAAATTTTGATAAAAAAAGGAGAATATTCTAAACTAAATTTTTCTATTGGTGTAGATTCTATCAAAAATACTTCTTTGGATAATTCTGGTGATTTGGATATTAGCAATAGTATGGCGTGGGATTGGAATACAGGTTATAAATTTGTTGTTATGGAAGGAAAGTATTTTAATGATATTTCTAATCCAACTGCTTCTATCCCTCTTGTTTTTCATATTGGTCTTAATCAAAATTATAAAAAAGTAAGTTTGAGTTTTGATTCTATTAATGACAAAGGAATATTCAGTACAGATAACAAAAAGATTGTTTTGAGAGTAGATTTGAATGATTTTTTCTCTTCTCCAAATCAAATTGATTTTAATGAAATCAACAACATAATGGGAGGAGGAAAATCAAATCTACTTTCTCAAAATTATGAAAATGGTTTTGTTACACTTAAAAAAAATCAATAATACTTCTTTTCAAAAAACCTTAAAAAGGCTTTCATATTTACTGTGAAAGCCTTTTTGTTTTGTGATTCGCTTTTTTTAGCCTAATTTGTATAAAAATAAACCGAACAACATAATTGAATAACAATTAAAAATTACGAATTAAAAATTACGAATAATCTATTGATGATTTAAAGTTTTTATTTTTATAATTTTTACTTCTTTAACCAATAAAAATAAACTAATACACAATGGAAAAGATACTTATAATTGGTGCAAACGGACAACTAGGAACAGAACTTTCTGCTGCGCTACAACAAAAATATGGACAAGATGCCATAATTAATTCAGATATAAGAAAACCACAAGAAGAAGTTGATATTTTCGAAATGCTTAATGTTTTGGATAATGATGCACTTTCTTCGATTGTCAAAAAACATAAAATTACTCAGATTTATCATTTGGCAGCCATTCTTTCAGCAAAAGGAGAAGAAAATCCGATTCAGACGTGGAATATAAATATGAATGGTCTTTTGAATGTTTTAGAAATTGCTCGTCATGAGAAATTAAAAAAAGTATATTATCCAAGCTCTATTGCTGTTTTTGGAACGACTACGCCTTCTCCAGCACCTCAATATACGTCCATGAATCCTGCAACTATTTACGGAATCAGTAAACGAGCAGGAGAGCAATGGTGTGAATATTATTTCAATAAATATGGTGTAGATGTTCGTTCGTTGCGTTATCCCGGTCTTATTAGCTACAAAACTCCTCCCGGTGGTGGAACGACTGATTATGCTGTTGATATTTTTTATAAAGCTGTTGAAGGAGAGCATTTTAGTTGTTTTTTGAGTGAAAACACTCGTCTTCCTATGATGTATATGCCTGATGCCGTTCGTGCTACATTAGAGCTTATGGAAGCTCCTAAAGAGAGTTTATCAACTCATGAGGGTTATAATCTAAATGCCTTTGATTGTACACCAAAAGAACTCTATGATGAAATCAAAAAACATGTTCCAAATTTAGAAATTAGCTATAAAATAGATGAGCTAAGACAATCAATTGCAAATTCGTGGTCAGATACTGTAAATGACGATGTAGCTCGTAAAGATTGGAATTGGAATCATAAATATGATATGGAAAGCACAACAAAAGACATGCTCTTGAATCTTAAAAAGAAATTTGCAGTAGAGAAATAGTATTTATTTTTTCATAACGTTGGGTTTGCAAACCCAACGTTATGGAAAAAATACTCTAAATATTACAATCTATTTGGATTAATAACTGTTGCTTCTCCATCAATAGTAACTTTTCCAGTAGTTTTGTCAATGACTTGTGTCTGAACTTTTGCACGATTTTTTTCTCTATTAATCTCAGTAATTGTCATGACAGCTTCATAGTCTGTATCGACAAACATCGGGCGCATAAAATTCATAGTTTGATTCATATAAATTGTTCCTTCCCCCGGAAATAACGTTCCGAAAATCTTTGAAAAAACACTTCCCCCCAAAAATCCGTGCATAATTGGACGTTTAAACATCGTCGTTGCTGCATATTCTTCGTCAAGATGCAAAGGGTTATTATCGCCTGTTACTTCGGCAAATTTGTTTACTTGTTCTTGTGAATACGAAAATGTCAAACGGTATTCGTCTTTTTCGTTTAATTTTTCTGTGTTTGTTGTCGTTTCTGTGTTCATAAATTGTGTGTTTTTGTGTGTAAATTGAAATATGTTAGTTAGGAAAAGGCGTGCCTTTTAGCTTCGCTGACTTATCACCCTACAAATGAAAATTAACTTTAAATTAGCTTCGCTGCTTTTGCAGGTCTGACTTCTGACTTCTAAATTCTTACTTTATATTTGGTTTTGCATACGGAAGTCTTTCTAAGCGTTTTGTAATATGATAACTATCCAAACACGAAGAAGTAATCGTTCCTGCTTTTTCAATATCAATATAGCCATCTTTTTCGATAATTTCTTCATTCAAAATTACTTCTTGTACACTAGCTATCAAAAAAATAGTGTTATTAATGACTAAATCGTGCTTTTCTTCTAATTTTAAGCCAATTCTAAAATAAGATTCTTTTACATAAGGAGCAATAAAATCACTTTCAAAATGTGGAGTCAGTCCAGTTGCTTCAAATTCTGAAACTTCTTTAGCATAACGGGCAGAAGTTTGATGTGCTTGTTTGTAAAATTCTTCTCTGATATGATTGAAAGTAAAAAACTGAGTATCTTCAATGTTTTCTAAGGTATGGCGAGGTGAGGCATCTGGACGAACAATAAAACCCATCAGAGCAGGATTTGCTCCCAAATGAAAAACTTGGCTAAAAATAGCTAAATTTGTTTGCTTATCTTTTGAAATCGTTCCGATAAGTCCAACACTCTTAAAACCAGAAATAGAATTGATAAAATTGGCACGAAAACGACTTTCCATGTCAAGAATTTGGTCTTTTTTGATGCGTTTGAGAGTAGAGCTTTGCGTATTCATAAAGTTTTGGATAAGGAGGAAAATAATTTTGTGTAGCAACTAAACAGGAAAAGATATGATTTTTCCCTACAAAATAGTCTATTATTAATTCTTTTGTAAAAAAAATGTTTGAAATACAATAAAAAATTCGTATTCTTCATGATAAATTGAATAGTATATCCGAATTTTTAACGAACTTTGCAAAAATTTTGAAATAGTAATGAGTTGATATTTAATTAAATAAAAGAAAATAAATACTATTTCTAGGTTTTGACAACATTAATAAATACCTATTCAGTAGAATATAGATGAGAGGAGAAAATTTTGGAAATAGCACAATAGAAATAAAATCTTGAAAACATATTTTTGCTAGTAAAGTTTCAAGAGTAAAATTTGACTAAGAAAATTTGCTAAAAAATTGAATACTAAAATCTTAAACTAAAATTTTGAAATTGAATTTTAAAACAGGATTATAACCAAATTCATGAAAAAATAAATTTTATCTATTCCATTATTATTTTAAGTCTATATTATCTTCTAGGTACATTTTTAAAACTATTATATCGAAAAGCAATTGAATGAATTGCTTTTTATTAAAAAATTATACGTAATTATGATGAATTGGCTACGCAAACTCGTTGGTTTGGGAGCAACAGCGAAAAATCTGACTTCACTGGGCGAAGAAGAATGCAAAGAAGAAATACAAGCATTTGTAAAAAAAACAAACCTCAATCTTTTTCAAGGAAACGTACAAAATCTGTACAGTACACAACGTATCAAAGAAACTTCTGTTTGTCCTAGATGCGAAGCTGAAACAGAAAAAAAAGCAGCCGTTTTTGTGTGTGCGACTGATACATTACCTCAAATTATTATTTCGTCTGCAAACCATTTTTGCACAAATTGTAGTTCTGTTATTATAAATGACAAACTATTACAAAAAAGCTGTGAAAAAGGGAAAGTATATCGTGGAATTATAGGTTTTTATATCAAAGAAAATATTCAGACCTATCAATCTCTCAATGAATATATCATTCGTTATCATTATGACCAAAATAGTAATCCGAATGGTATCAAAATTACGGGCGATAAAATAGACCTCTACGACCCTAAAATACATGGTTTGAGGGGAACAAAAAATCAGCACAAAATACCTTCCTCTCCTGTTACTTTGATGGACAGAGTAGAACGCAGAGATAAAAGAGAAAGTCTTACGGATTCTAAATTTTCGAATAGGAAGGAGAGAAGTAATGAGAATGATGACTCTGAAATGACAGAAGAGCAAAAAGACAAGGCTGCACGTTCGGAAAGAGCTAGAATAGCTATAGAAAATGTAGGTAAAAAAGGGCGTAACAAAACTACAAAACCTAAAAAGAAAGAGGATTTTGCTGATTCTGTAAATGAAAAAAAACAAGACTTTAAGGATAAAGTAGAACAAAAAAGTAACTTTAATCCTAAGAAAAGACAAAAACCTGTTGTAGAAAACCCGAATGCTAAACAAGAAAAGCAACTAGAAGCAAAGCAAGAGGAAACTAAAGCCTTGCCTACCAATCAAAAGCAAGACCCACCTGCTAGAGCATCTCAACGTAAAAAGCAAACTTCTCATTCTGATAAAAAAGAAGAAGAAAATGTAGTAAATCAGCAAACTGACAAAACTGATAAAAAGCAGAATGTCGTCGAAACAAATCAAGTTTCAAAGGTTGAAACGAGCGCAAATACGTCTGTTGAGGCTGCTACTGAAGAAAATGCTGCTCCTAAGAAAAATCGCAGATACAAGCAGAAAAGATCTACTAGAAAAACAAGAAGTAACAAAAGACCTGTTCGTAATACAGTAGAAACTGATCAGCCAACTCCTCAGAATGAGGTCAAAAATGAGCCAAAAACTGAACAGAAAATTGAGCAGAAAACTGAGCAGAAAACTGAGCAAAAAGGTGAGCAAAACAAAAAGCAACAGCCTAAACCTAAAAGAGAGAATGCTCAAAAACAAAAAGAAGTAGCTCAACAAGGTCAAGACAAAGCTCAAAACTCAAATCCATCTCAAAACAAAGCAAACAATAAAGAAACTACTGATAAAGCTGATAATAAAGAAAATAAGCAACAGCAGAGTAGAGAGGTAAATAACGAGCAGCCTAAAAAAGAGAGTGTAATCGAAAAATTACATCAAAATCTACAAGAAAGTAGCAAAGCATCGGTTGCTCCAAAAGAGGAAAAACAGAAAGAACAGCAAAAAGAAAGTTCTCGTTTGGCTCGTTTGAAAGATGAAACTCAAGAGGAAAAAGTATCTAGAAGAAGACCACGAACAAATGTGCGTCCTCCAATAGAATTAGACTTGAAAAATGTAAATCCTCGTCGTCGTTATAATAATACGAAGAAGAAGTAATTTTTTTTCGAAACTATTGTCAAAGTCTGATTACAGACTATTGTCAAAGTTTTAACAACTTCAACAAAAAAGCCTTTTCAATTAGTTTTGAAAAGGCTTTTTTGTTGAAAAGCATTTTTATTTTTTCTGTTTTTTATTTTTTATTTTCTTATCTTTTTTAGAAGTTTCTTCTTTTTCCTGTTCGTAAGTTCGTTTTCCAACAGCAACTCTAAATATTACTCCTTTAGCTTTTTCTGAAAGAGGTTTTCGTATTTTCAATACTAAAAAATATTTTTGACTCGTTTTTCCTGTTAATCCATCATAATATTTATCATTAGCAGCAATATAGTTAGAACCGAGTTTTTTCATATTTGCATCATAAAGTTGTAATTCTATTCCAATAGGAATCGGCATTATTCTCAACATAACTAAACTATCTTCAAAAACTGGTAATTCAACTACTATACTATCTACTTTTGTGTCATCTACACGAAAATATAAATCTTGGATAATTTTATATCCAGGAGCGAGTTTATTAGTGTAATAATATCCCAAATCACTCATTGGAATACCTGCACAATGAATTTTCTCTTCATATTCAATCTGTGTTAAAGATTGAGCAAAGCTATCCGATGTTATAATTGATAAAAAAGAGAAGACTAAAAATACTTTTATTGAACTGTTCATCCTTGTTTATTTTTTGATGTAAAAACAAGATACAAAAAAGCCTTTTCAAAATTGATTTGAAAAGGCTTTTTTGTGATTAAAATTTGTATTCGGAGGTAGGAAAATGTACAAATTGAGAAATTTCCATTCCCTAATCTCCAAAACCCATTCCCCAATTCCTACTTCATAAAATTCAAACTACGTTCTACAAAACTAGAAAGAGCTTGTCCTTCTAAAAGATTTTGAGAAAGAAGAGATAAAT
>DAIUBX010000143.1:0-7179 GCA_036846465.1 Bernardetia sp. | reverse complement strand
ATCAATGATAAAACGGTAAATAGTAAGAAATTTGATAGTAAATCATATCAAAATTATCAAGCAAGTATAAAAGCACACCCTGAATATGAAATGGTTTTTAATGCTCAACTCAATGCCTCACAAGTAGCAGGAACAAGTGCAGAAGATGTAAAACAAGCTCAAAAATACTTTGAAAAATTATTAAAAGACCAAAAAAATGTAGAGTATAAAGACCGTATTTATTATGAAATGGCTGGTTTTGCACAAAAAAGAGGTAAGACAGAAGAAGCAATTCAGCTTTTGCAAGAATCTTTAAATCAACCCACTAATTCGGCTCAGAGTTCAACACAGAGGGCATATACGTATGTAAGAATGGGCGAGTTGTATTATGCTGAAAGTGAGTATGCAAAAGCAAATTTTTATTATGATTCTGCCCTTCTAATTAGTACAGAAGAAATGCGTAATTTTAATGAAATTGCAAAAAGGAGTGAAATTTTGCATCAATTTTTTGAGCAATATGACGTTTTACAGAAAGCAGATACAAAAATTAATCTTTCTAAAATGTCGCAGGAAGAGCTAGTTAAATATTTTGAAAAGCAGATTGCAGCAGAAAAAGCTCAAATTGACAAGGAAGTAGCAGCAGCCGAGAAAGCAGCCAAAAGTGGAAAATTAGTCAATCAAGGAACTACAAATCCATTTGCAAATACGGCAAATACAGCACAAACATGGTATTTTTATAATGAACAAGCAGTAAGACAAGGAAAAAATACATTTGTCAGAACGTGGAAAAATCGTCCTTTGGAAGATAATTGGCGAAGAAGTAATAAAGTAAACAGTACACTTGATAATACAACAAAGCCAACCGAAACAATAGCAGACAACAAAACAGAACAAGAAGATTTGTATTCCTCTGTTGCAGGAGTGGAGGAAAGACTAAAAAATGTTCCAAAAACAAACGAAGAAATTACACTGATTCAAAAAGAAATTGAAGTAGCTTTGTTCGAACTTGGAAAAGTTTATCATTATCAACTTGAGGAAAATGAAAATGCAAGAGCTACCTTCGAGCGTTTTATTAAAGATTTTCCTACAAATAAAAATATTCCAGAGGCATTATTTTTACTTCGTAAAATATGTCTGGAAAATAAAACTTTAGAAAAATGTGATGTAGCAAGTTATGAAAATACATTATTAACCAAGTATCCAGAATCTGTGTTTGCAAAACTTATCTCTGATCCTAATTATTTAGAGGAAGCAGCCGTTAATGATACTATTGTTACAAGTTTGTACAAAGAAAGTTACGAGCTTTATTCAGCAAAAAAATATGAAAAAGCAATTGAAAAATTAGAAAAAATTCAAAAAGATTATCCTCAAAATAGTTACAATGCAAAAATAGAATTACTCCGAATTATGAGTGCTTCATATATAGAACCATTGCCTGTTTATGTAGAAAAACTCACTACTTTCGTTACAAAATATGAAGGAAGTAAAGAACAAGAATATGCAGAAAAACTCTTAGAAGTAGCAGATAAGAAATTGAAAGAGAATACAGAGGAAATGGAAAATGGAGGTTAGGAAAAAATAGGGATTAGGAAATGGAAATTCTATAATGAGAATAAAATGAATTTATTTGATATTTTGTTTCGAAGCTTTTCTTAGTAATTCTTTGTTATCAGAAGGTGACAATGGGAACTAATTAGATAAAATAAAACTAAATTTTTATTTTTATACAAATTTTCGCTATTTTTGGAGACACTTAATTAATTTATTAAGATAGAAGTCAAAAAAGTAAAAACAGAACGAATCCATTATCCTATACAATTAAGGACGTTTATTTCTAAAAAAGAAGCAATTAGCTTAATTTAAGTTTATTTTATATACAGTAATTTTAATCAATTTAGTTTACTTTCAATAGTAATAGTATTTATTTATATCGAACAAATAATGATGAAAACACCGAAGTACCCAAATCGTTCAAGAAATCAAGAAGAAGATTCATATCAACAATCGTCATCCTCATATTCAAACTCTCGTACCCCCAATAATTCTAATGGAGGTTATCAAGGCTCAAATAACTCTAACAATAATGATCGCTCTGGTAATGGGCATAATTCCAATTATAACAATTCAAACGGAGGACATAATAGCTATTCTCGTTATAATAATAAACGAGAGTTTATGAACTATAATAAGTTTAGTTTTGATCGTATCAAAAGACGTTTTAATCTCAATGAAGTACAAAAAGATTTATTTGAGGGTATTACCCCTATTGAGCCAAGTGACTGGCTAAAGCAAACCATGGAAATTACGGCAGATTTGCCAATCAAAACTGAGAAAGCTCGTACAGAATTTATTTTGATGCCTATTCTTTTAGAACTTCGTAAGCGTACTAAGAGTATGTTTACAATTTATTCAGGAGAATATTTCAATGTAGAGCCTCGTGAAGGTTTGGCTGGTCCTTCTGATATTATATTATCGATGGGAGCAGAATCATATTCCATTTCTTCGCCAGTTATGTCTATTGTTCAAGCCTACAAAAATAATCTTGATTTAGGTTTAGGTAAATGTGTTGCTCAAATGATTGCAGCCGATATTTTTAATGAGCGTGAAGATAATAACATCACGACTATTTATGGATGTGTAACGACAGGCGAACAGTGGCTTTTCTTACGTTTGGAAGGAGATACTATCCAAATTCATCCACACCGTTTCTTCTTAAATGAACTTACAGATATTATTGGAATGTTCCAATCTATGTTGAATAATTGTAAAGAAGATGTTTTGACTCCTAAAGTAGAAACAGCAGCAGAATAATTATCTGTAAAATTATTTTTTATAAAAAACCTTTCATTATTTTAATTTATAAAATAGCGAAAGGTTTTTTTGTATCAACTCAACTCGTTACATCTTAAATCCCATAACTAAAATATCATCAATTTGAGAGGTTTTAGAAGCTTCTCTCCACTCAAAAATAGTAGTTTTGAGTATTTCTTTTTGTTCTTCAAAAGGTAATTTATGAATACTTTGAAGGAGATTATTGAGATTTTTACGCATAAATTTTTTATTCTTTTCTCCTCCAAATTGGTCTTGATAGCCATCAGAATACATATAATACGAAGTTTGATTATCAATTTCGACTATTTCGTCTTCAAAATTAATCCCTTCAGTTTTGAGAGAACCACCAATACTAAATCTACTTCCTTTGTATTCCGTAATTTTTTTATCTTTTATAGTAATTAATGGATTTTTAGCACCTGAAAAATAAATTTTATTTTCTGTTTTATTGATTATACAAAGCGAAATATCCATTCCATCACGATTTCCTGTTTCTTTTTGTTTGAGTGTAGCAACAACTTCATTATGCAACTTTATTAAAATTTCAGCAGGAGAAGTATAATTATTTTCTACAATAATTTCACGTAGTAAATTAATTCCTATCATAGACATGAGCGAACCTGGAACGCCATGTCCTGTACAATCTGCAACAGCTATAAAAGTGTAACTTTCTTTTTTTAGAAAGAAATAAAAATCGCCACTTACGACATCTTTAGGTAAATAGAGTGTAAAGCAATCTTTAAAATATGCACAAATCTCATTTTGAGAAGGTAAAATTGCCTCTTGAATGCGCTTTGCATAATTCAAACTATTTGTAAGAGCCAAACCTTTTAATTCAATTTCTATATTTTGTTTTTCTACTGTTTCTAAAGTTATTGATAATTCTTCATTTATTTGCGCTAGTTCTTCATTACTTTCATTGAGCTTTTGAGTGCGTTCTGTTACCTTTGTTTCTAACTCTTCTTTTGATTGTTTTTCTAAAGAAAGAGCTTTCTTAGTAGCTATATCTTTTTCTTTGCGAATAATTCTATATCTATCAGCTAGAGCGATGGAAATCAAAATGACTTCTAAAGCCGAACCTATATTTGCGCCATGATTTGTAAAGAAATTAATTGGTAATGTTCCACTATTTCGAAGTGTAATCATCAGTCCTCCAATGATATAAGTTCCCCACGCCAAAACAAAAAAACGTGCAAATTTATTTCCTTTTATCCAGCAATAAATTCCTGTAACAAGTAAAGCAAACGATTGTAATTTGGCAATAGTATTAATAGCTCCTTCCCAAACAATATAATTGATGGGATAAGAAATAAAGGCAAGAATACTAATAGCGAGAAAAAGTCTATAAAACCAAATAAATTCTTGTTTGAGGTTTAGGAATTTTATAGTAAAAATGGCTGAAAAAATGACTGTAGAAACCATTGCAGCACGAGTAAAATAAACATTCGCCTCAGCAAAATTAGGATAAATATATTTGAATAAATATCCACTTACACCTGCAAAAGTTAGAAAAGTAAAAACTATTGTCAAGGCATAATACAAATAATTGGTATCTCTAAGGATTAGAAAAATAACCAAATTGTAAAGCATCATTACTAAAAGGATTCCGAAATAAATGCCGTGTCCAATATGACTATCTTTTCCTTCTTGATGTGTTTGTTCTTTGGTTAAAACGTAAATAGGCAATAAAACAGGGTAGTCAGAGCGAATGCGCAAATAACACGTAATTTCTTCATTGGTAGAAAGTTCTAAAGGAAATGCAAAACCATTATTTTGTATCTCTCCACGAGAAGTATAAGGAAAAAGCCAACCTGTTTGAGAATGATTTAGTAGAATATCATTTTTTTGCTGATAAAAATCAATGCTATCTGTGAAAGGCATATCTAAAATAAATTGCCAGTCGCTTACATTACTTTTATTAGAAATTTTGACTTTTAGCCAAATAGGAACAGACAAATACCCTAAATTGAGGTGTTCAGAAGGGTTTTTTGTCCAGTTTTTATCAAAACTTATGTTGCTTATATCTTCAATAGAATACCCTTTATTTTCTGAATCTATAAAGTAAGAAAGAGAACTTCCTAGACTAGAAACTCCATTTTCATTCTCTAAAGTTATTGTTTGGGCAATGCAAAAAGAAGGAGTTGATAAAATATAAAAAGTGTAAATAAATAAAAATAAATATAAATTATTTATTTTTATAGTTGTTTTTGATAAAATAAATTTAAAAAATAGGAGTAAATTCATTACCGTTATCTAAAATGTTTTTTTGTTAAAAAATCTAGCAAAAATAATGAATTTATTTAATTTTACGTGTAATAAAATTATCAAAATATCTCAAATTTTGAATCCCATAACCAAAATATCATCAATTTGAGAGGTATTACCTGCTTTTTGCCAGTTAATAATAGTGTCTTTTAAGATTTGTCTTTGCTGCTCAAAAGGTAGGGTATGATTTTTTTGCAGTAATTCTTTTAGATTTTTACGCATAAATTTTCTATTATTTTCGCCTCCAAACTGGTCTTGATAACCATCAGAATACATATAATATGAAGTTTGATTATCAATTTCTAATAGTGTGTCTTCAAAAGATATTCCTTCTGTTTTGACAGAACCACCAATACTAAATCTACTTCCTTTGTGTTCTATAATTTCATCATTTTTTATACTGATTAAAGGATTTTTTGCACCCGAAAAATAGATTTTATTTTCAGATTTATTGATTACACAAAGTGAAATATCCATTCCATCTCTATTTCCTGTTTCTTTTTGCTTGAGTGTAGTTACAATTTCTTTATGCAAATTCATCAAAATTTCAGAAGGCAAAATCATTTGTTTTTCTACAATACTTTCTCTCAAAAGATTTGTTCCTATCATTGCCATTAATGACCCCGGAACGCCATGACCTGTACAATCTGCAACAGCTAAAAAAATATGAGTTGAATTTTTGAAGAAAAAATAAAAATCTCCACTTACTACATCTTTGGGAAGGTAAAGCGTAAAAGAATCTGTAAAAGCAGCTTGAATATTGTTTTGAGAAGGTAAAATGGCATCTTGAATACGTTTTGCATAATTGATACTGTCTGTAATATCTTTGTTTTTGGATTCAATCTCTTCTTTTTGTTGCCCCATTACTTCCAAAGTTACAGAAAGCTCCTCATTAATCTGTGATAGTTCTTCATTACTTTCATTGAGTTTTATGGTGCGTTCTTTTACCTCTATTTCTAGCTCTTGGCTATTTTTTCGCTCTAATTTTAGAGCTTTTTTGGTTATAATTTCTTTTTCTCTTTTAATTACTCTATAACGGTCTGCTAGAGCCATTGAAATCAGAATTACTTCTAAAGCAGAACCTATTTCTGCTCCGTGATTTGTCCAAAAGTTAATAGGTAATGAACCACTATTTCGAAGTGTAATCATTAAGCCACCAACCATATAAAATACCCACGCTAACACAAAAAAACGAGCAAATTTATTTCCTTTTTTCCAACAATAAATACCTGCTGTTAGTAAGAGAATAATATGAATTTTGATGGCTGTATTTACTATTCCTTGATAACCTATATTATTAAGAATGAAAGCAACAAAAGCAAATCCGATATTTATCAAAAATAGACGATAAAACCAAATAGCAGACTTTTTTAAATATAAAAAATGAATTGTAAAAATAGATGTAAAAACTACAGTTAAACTCATTGCTGCACGTACAAGCCAAACATTAACCGAAGGAAAAGCAGGATAAATATACTTAAATAAATAACCACTTACTCCTGCAAAAGTGAGAAAAGTAACAAAAATGGTTAGAATATAATACAAGTAATTAAAATCTCTAGTCATCATAAATATAATGAGGTTGTAGAGAATCATCACTAATAAAATTCCAAAATAAATTCCGTATCCAATATGTCTATTTTGGCTATCTTCGTAAACATCTGCTTTTTTTGCGATAAAAATAGGAAGCAACATCGGATAATTTGATCGTATCTTGAAATAATAAGTCTGCGTCTGATTTTGAGATAGAAATAGAGGAAAAACAAAACCACTATGTTTTACTTCTCCACGAGAATAATAGTCATGAGCACCTCCAGTAAAAGTTGTTTTCCAATCAGAGCTACTTTTGGGAGAATTTCTTATTGGTTGATAAAAAATAATACTATCTGTAAAAGGCATATCTATTACCATTTGCCAATCTTCTTGTTGGCTTTGATTTTTTATTTCTATTTTGAGCCAAACAGGAACAGATAAATATCCCAAATTCAGGTGTTCAGATGGGCTTTTGAACCATTTTTTATTAAAATTTGGACTTCTTCGAAGAAGGCCTGATGGAACTTTTGCAAGCTCTGCACATACAAAGCATTTTCTAAAAGAACTTGG
>DAIUBX010000142.1:0-7209 GCA_036846465.1 Bernardetia sp. | reverse complement strand
TTTCTCCTCTTAATCTGTTTTATGAAAAAAACTACTCTTCCTATATTTTTATGGATTCTGACGCTTGTCATTTCGCTAAGTTTGGCGTATGATATTTTTTCACGTAAACAAACGTTTGAACAGACAAAAGCCTTAATAGAGCAGTCAAATACTAAGTTGAAAGGTTTTTTTAGTTTGTATCAGCAAGACAAAAGTAAAATAGGTTATTTCAAAACTAACTGGAAAAAAGTAAAAGGAGATTCTCTAAAACATCTGCAAAGCATGGAGTATGCTTATGAAAAAAGTCAGTCATTGAGAGAGCGTATCGATGCTTTTCGTCAAGAAATGGTAGGTTCAGATTTCAATTCTTTAGAAAGCTCTGAAACTCTTTTTTTATCAGAAAATGCCCAAAATTTATTAAAAGATAGTCTTCAAGCCTATCATTATAATATTATCGCTGAAGAATGTAAGGATTGTTCACTTGGTTCGGATGCCTATTCTGATGCAGAACTAGAACTTTGGAAATTAGAGAGTACGCTTCCTTTGATTTGGAATACAGCCTTATTGAGCTTGGAAACAAAAACATGGTTACTACAACACCGAGTCATAGATTTTCATTCTAAGGCATATCTCAATAAAAAAGTAGCTGATTTTCCTTATTATAACGGACAGTTATATGTCAAATCTGAATTTAGAGTCGTAGAAGAAGGAAAAGTGTATAATGCACGAGTATTTTATGGAATGAGTGTTCCGATGTTGTATAGTTATTTATCAATGAAAACAGATTTTCAGAAAGTAATGGTTAATACACAAGGTGAAGGGCGAGTTTTGTTTACAACTTGGACAAGTAGTTATGATAATTCGGGCGAGTTTCACAAAACTTGGGAAGGTGATATTTATATAGTTAAGGATTTTATGTTATTGGATAATTCTCTTTCCTTCAAAGATACCACACTAAATGTAGAAGACGATTATATGTTGATAAGAGAGAGTTATTAACTTTATTGCTTATTCTTTTTTGTCTCTTTTCTATAATCCCAAGGGCAATTGAGGCACACATTCTTACAACAATATCCTCTCTTTAGATGATATTGCTTAGTAAAAACCATTAAACCCTCTTCATTAAAATAAAAATCTCCTTTTTCTATTGTAGGTAATGGCTTCTCGAACATTTTATTAAGATTTATAAGTTTTATACAGGCAAAAGTAATCATTAATATAAAGAAATTGTATTGTTTTTATAAATTTCTCAAATACTTTTCAAATTTCTCTTTATTCATTACAAGTTGCATTTCGTCTTTTAAATCCAAAAGTTCAAAGACTAATTCTTCTTTATGACGATTGACTTTTATACTCGTAAGTTCTCCTTTTGGGTCGTTGGGAGCGCAAAACTGACGATACAAAATAGCATCTTCTCCAAAAACAGTCATTTCTTTATACTCTTCTTGTAATTTTTTGATTTGTAAAAGTAATGTTTCATTAATTACTTTTAGCTGTTCTTCTGGTAAAGCATCGGTGTAATTTTCAGAATTATCGGCATTGTATTCAAATTGAATTTGTAAAAGTTCATACAAATCCTCATTTTTATAGGCTTCTGTCAGACGACGCATCACATCATTTTTTTCTGCTTTATTTTTTTCATCTTGCTCTAAATCGGGATGTAAATCTTTTGCAAGACGAGTGTAAAGAATACGCAAAGCCTTAGCTGTATCAAAAGGTTTGTCTTTTTTATCAGAGTGAAAAACAACACGTTTTTTATTTCCTTTATCCAAACCATCTATTCTGAAACCTTCATTTTCCTCATCTAGATGATCAGAATCTTCATTTATATCAAAACGCTTTTTATTTTTTTCTCTATCCTTTCTCCAGTCAAAAAGTAAATCATTGACTGCTTCTGCAAATTCTTTGGCAACGTCACTCGCTGAACCAAATACATCAGCATCTAAGTTGCGATTGTGTTTGACATACTTTTTATACATTTTACGTGCAGGTTCGAAACGATACTGTTGTAAAAGTTGGTGGCTACGCTCTTCAATGAGTTTGCGTATATGCTCTTTCTGTTTGAATGTAAAAAATTGTTTATCGTAGGCTTCATCTAAAATACGTACAAACTCAAATTTTTGTGTTGCAATCCTGTCAATAATGGGCATTAAATCCTTACGAACGTGCTGACGAGCTTTTTCTATTTGATTTCTCGTTGTTCCAATATCTTTTTTGATGTACTGCAAACGCTGCATACGAAATTTATAGACACGTTCTGCATGTGTGCTTTGTTTTTGCTTGTCATCATCACTATTTCCATTTCTTGACTGTTTCGAAAGTGGAATGAGTACATTTTCGTTTTCTTTTTTACTTTTATTTTTAAATTTGCTCAAATCCAAACTGCTCAAATCATCAGTAGAAGTTGATTTTTTAGATTGCTTTTCCAAAACAGTTTTAGAATTCTTTGTATCGTCTTTTTTCATATAAATTTTATACCCAAATATAAGTTTAGCTGATAAACGAAATTTTTAAGGATAGGGTTTTGAGAAAGAAGTTATTGAAATATTAAATTTTTAGAAATTGAGTGAATAGCTTTTGAGTAAAAGGTAAAAGATTTTTATTATTTGAAATCAATTTTATATATTTACTTGTTGTTGTTCTACAAATTAGCCAATAAATTGTACTACTATGGAAAAAATAAAACAAACAGAAAATATAGCCACACGAGCAAAATGGTTTGATGAGATGATTGCAGCTCTGCGAAAAGATGAATTATTGTTAGATAAAAATATGGCTAGTAAAGAAACTCAATCGCATTACAAGCTATTAATTGAAGGCACAAGAGAAGAAAATGCAATTATTTTTAAGAAAAAAGCAGTAGAAGAATTAGTAAATTTATTTCTATTGAATTACATAAAAGAAATTTCAGAGTTTCTAAAAAAGAAGAAAAATAAGTCTCTCATAAACAAAATAGCTGTTTCGTATGGCGATGAAAAACTATTAATTTGGTCAGAAATAAAAGAAGATAGTGAGGAAGCAGAAGATGCTTTATTGATTGCACAAGCTAAAATAAATGCTAAATATATTCAATCTGGTTTTGCTATTTCTACTATGATTGTAGAAGATGTAGATAATCTTACCATTCCTGCTCCTTATCAACTTATTTATCCTGTATAATTTTATAAATTTAGAATGCCTACTTTTCAAGAACACATAGAACAAGCAAAATCTAACTTTGATTGTCTTTCTGATTTTAATCAAAATATGTCCTATAATTTTTGGGATTGGCAAGTAACAATTAGTTTTTATACAGCTTTGCATTTAGTGAATGCTCATATTTTTCAAAAAAACAGGAAACTCTTATACAACACATACACAAGCAGACGCAGCTATTAATTTTGCTAATTCTTTTTCAGTAGCCAAACTACCAGAAGATGAGTATTTAGCTTACACAAAATTACAAATGCTTTCTCGTAGAGCTAGGTATTTGATGAGTGAACAAAGGCAAACAGGTTTTACTAATGAGAAGCACTTTGTAAAAGCAATTACACATTTAGATAAGCTAATTTCTTATTTCGATGCTCAGTATAACTTGCGTTTTCCTACAAAAATAATGTCTTGTAATAGATTTACTAAAACGTATAATTATATTCAACAAAAATAATTAGAAAATGTATTTTTTGTTAATTACAAATCCTATCCAACAAAATAACTTGTGGGTAGGATTTTTTTTTAAATCAATAATTCAAAATTTCGTATCTTTTCGTTCTGAATTGAAAGCAACCAAATTATACCAAAATTGAATTTATGCCTACGTCTTCACTCATTACTCGTGTCGCTTATATTACCGATTATTACAAAGAGTTTCGTTACAAACAACTCTTGACCGATAGTCGTAAACTTGCTATTCCTCATGACACAATATTTTTTGCTATAAAAGGAAAACGCCAAGATGGACATAATTTTATTAAAAGTCTGTACAATAAAGGCGTTCGATATTTTATTATTGAAGATGAAGAAGCTGCTTTAAGGCATTTCAAAAACGCTGAAGAGGCAAAAGGTGCACAGTTTTTACTTGTCAAAGATAGTATTCGTGCCTTACAACAACTGGCAGCACATCATAGAAAGCAGTTCAAACTCCCTGTAATAGCGATTACAGGAAGCAATGGAAAGACGATTATAAAGGAATGGTTGTCCGAACTTTTGTCAGATAGTTTTCAGATTATTAAAAGTCCGAAAAGCTATAATTCTCAAATCGGTGTCCCTTTGTCAGTTTGGGAGCTTTCGGAAGAACATACCTTAGCTATTTTTGAGGCAGGAATTTCTCAACCAGGGGAAATGGAATATTTAGAGCCTATTATTCAACCTAATATCGGTATTTTTACAAACTTAGGAAGCGCACATGATGACGGTTTTGAGAGCCGAGTCGAAAAAGCAACCGAAAAAGCGAAGTTATTTGAAAATTGTAAATACTTAATTTCAAGAGATATTTATTCGGCAGTAAATACAGCAATTCTTTATTTGAAGGAACGAAAAGGCGACCCTCATTTTTTTGGTTGGACAACACAAGACGTAGCCATTTATCCGTCTGCTGTCGATATGCGCTACCTTGATCCCAATATGGGAGGTGTAAATGTTGGATTGTATGACCCACATACTGACCAAAAACTCAATTTTTATCTTCCTTTTTCCAATCCTGCACACGTCGAAAACTGTTTGCATTGTATTGTTACGATGCTACTTTTTGAGTACAAAGAAAAAGAAATCCAAGAGCGAATCAATACACTAAAAGCTGTTGAGATGCGCCTTGAACTCAAACAAGGAATTTTTAATTGTAGTTTGATTGATGATACCTATAATAATGATTTTGCAGGACTTAGTGTAGCCTTAGATTTTCTGAATCAACAAAGCAATAAACCCAAAAGAACCGTTATTTTGTCGGATATGTTAGAAGAAAAACAAGAAGGTTTGTACGAAAAAATATTTCAACTTTGTGCCAAAAAAGGAGTAGAACGTGTTATTGCTATCGGAGAGAATATTCGTAAAAATATTTTGGCAGATACTAAAACGTTGATACAAGTAGAAAAGTTTGATACAACAGAGGATTTTTTAGGTGATTTTGCTGATGGAAAAATTCGTTTTGGAAATGAAGCTATTTTGATAAAAGGAGCTAGAAAATTTCAGTTTGAAAAAATTGTTGAAGCATTAGAACAAAAAATACACGGCACAAAACTAGAAATCAACCTCAATAGTTTAGCTCATAATTTAGATTATTTCCGTTCACTTATTTCTCCTAGAACGAGAATTATGGCAATGGTAAAAGCCTTTGGTTATGGAAGTGGTACAAACTATGAAGTTGCTCATTTATTACAATATCATAGAGTCGATTATATGGCTGTGGCGTACGTAGATGAAGGAATTGCACTCAGAAATGAAGGCATCAGAACACCTATTATGGTCATGAATCCGTCGGTAGATAGTTTTGAAAAAATGTATGTTCATAAACTTGATCCTGAAATTTATAGTGTCGAAACACTCAAAGGATATGTAGAATATGCAAAAGAAAAGACGTATGAATTGAATCTAGCTGAATTTGGATCAGAGATAAAAAATGTTTTCAAAATTCATTTGAAACTAGACACAGGAATGCATCGCTTAGGTTTTTCGACAAGTGATTTGCCTATTTTGATAGAATTAGTTCAGTCTGTTGGAGAATCTTTAGAAGTGGCAAGTGTTTTTACGCATTTAGCAGCAGCAGACGATGAAGAAATGGACGATTTTTCACTTCAACAAATCAAAGAATTTGAAGAATGGGCTGCCGAATTAGAAAATAAATTAGGTTATTCTTTCCTTCGTCATGCTGTCAATTCAGCAGGAATTATTCGCTTTAAAAATGCACATTTCGAAATGGTGCGTTTAGGTTTGGGATTGTATGGCGTTGATGCTTCCAAGAAAGCACAAGAACATTTATTACCTATCAGTTCGCTTAAAGCTACTATTTCACAAATAAAAGTAGTTCATCCAAAAGATAGTGTTGGTTATTCAAGAAAAGGACGAGTAGAACGCATCTCAAAAATTGCTACGATTGCCATTGGTTATGCTGATGGATATGATAAACGTTTTGGAAATGGTGTTGGAAAAGTTTATTTGCACGGAGAACTTGCACCAACGATTGGAAATATTTGTATGGATATGTGTATGGTGGATGTAACCGATATAGAAGACGCAAAAGAAGGCGATGAAGTCATCATTTTTGGAGAATATCCAACTGTAACCGACCTTGCTAATACTATTGGAACAATTCCGTATGAAATTTTAACTAATGTAAGTGAGCGAGTAAAACGAATTTTTTATGCTGATTAAGGGAAACAGTTATCAGTGAACAGTTACCAGTAATCAGTTAATTTTAGTTTTTTATGGATATAAAAAATGGTTAATGAACAAAATAAATATGTTTCATTAACCATTTATAATTTACCATTAACAATTATTTTTTCTCTTCTTCTTTCACTTCAGGATATTTGTAGCCGTATTCTTCCGTGATTTTTTCTTTAGAAATTTGTTCTATTTTAAAATTCACTACAATTTTCTCCACAGGACGGTCAGGATATTGTGTTTGTTGTGCTGCCACGCTATCAATTACTTCAAATCCATCAATAATTTGTCCGAAAACAGTATATTGTCCATCAAGGTGATTTGCACCATTGTCTTTCTCTACAATATAAAATTGTGAACCACTAGATTCTCTTTTTGGGTTTACATTATCGCCCATTCTTGCTGCTGCAACTGCACCTTTACGGTGTGGATGATTGTCTTTTATTTCTGCTGGAATTGTATAACCCGGTCCACCAGTTCCATATTCTCTAGGGTCTTTTGATAGGTCTTTTGTAAATGGATCGCCACCTTGAATCATAAATCCTTTTATTACTCGGTGGAAAATTGTTCCGTTGTATGTTCCATTTTCTACTAATTTGATAAAATTTTCTTTATGAAGTGGAGTATCATCAAAAAGAATTAGTTTCATATCGCCAAATTTTGTAGAAAGTGTTACTACTTGGTCTTTGTCTGGACTACATTTGCTGCTCATAAGAGTTGAAATTAAAATAAATGAAAACAATAAGCGAATAAAATTTTTTTTTTCATTCTGATAAATGATTTTGATTGAATATAAAAGTTACTTTTATTGATGGGTATCAAATTTTCTACTAGGAATAAACCATACTACTAGACGTTTTTCTTTTATTCCAC
>DAIUBX010000141.1:0-7224 GCA_036846465.1 Bernardetia sp. | reverse complement strand
CTTCTTCCAGAAAAAAAACAACAGCCTTTATTTGATAATTCGTTTGGAAGTATTACAGAAAAAAAGAATCAAAATCAGCTAGGTCAGACTAATCAGCAAAACGAACGAGAAGCAATACAAAAAAACAACTTTAATTCTTTTAACGAAGAAGAAAATTCTGCAACTGCTTCTGGACAAGCCAGTTTGTTTCAGAATGAAGATTTAACTCAGCAGAATTCTAAGCAAGAAAATTTTAAACAAGAGAATTCTAATCAAAAAGAAAATTCAAATAGTCCTATTATATTAAATGGCAATTCGAATTACGAAACAGCAACTTCTAGAAGTCAGCTAAATACTAATTTTATAAATAATTCTACCAACAATTCTACTCAGTTTGCAAGACAAGAAGAAGCAAAACAGGATATAAAAGAGAGAAACGAAGAAAGGAAGCAAGAAAGGATAAAAGCCAACCAAAATCAGTTTGTTCAACAATCTGTTCAGAATCAGAACCATAACCAACAAAATGGTCAGTCTCAACAACAGATTAAGCAATCTAATTTTCAAGCTCAAAATTCTCATCAAAATGTTCGTCAAATACAACAGCAATCTAATTTTAGACCTGTCAAGACAACACAACAACTGCCTCATAATCTCAATCCAAGATATACCTTTGATACTTTTGTAGAAGGAGAATGTAATAATGTTGCCTTTGCAGCAGGTAGAGCGATTGCCAAAAATCCAGGAAGAACGAGTTTTCACCCTTTGGTTTTGTATGGTGGTGTAGGTTTGGGCAAAACGCATTTGGCACATGCGATTGGCAACAAAATCTTAGAACATTATCCAGAAAAGCGAGTAGTTTATGTATCTGCCGACCAGTTTGCTAATGATTTTGTAGCTTCTGTACGTGAAAACGAAATTACACAGTTTACCGAACAGTATTATCATTTGGATGTTTTAATCGTTGATGACATTCAGTTTTTGTGTGATAAGGTAAAGACTCAAGAGAGTTTTTTCCATATCTTCAATCACTTGCACAGCGCAGGAAAACAAATGATAATGACTAGCGATTGTGCGCCTGCTCAGATGAGAGGTTTGCAAGAGCGACTACTTTCTCGTTTCAAATGGGGGGCAATCCTAGATTTGAAAGTTCCTGATGTAGAAACTAGAAAGGCAATTATTTACACGAAATTACAAGGATATGAAACGCAAGTTTCTCAAGATGTCATTGATTTTTTAGCAAAAAGTGTAACGACTAATGTTAGAGAATTAGAAGGTGTAATTACTTCACTTTTGGCTAAATCATCTTTAGCTGATATGAGTATTACGCTAGATTTGGCTCGTCAAGCACTTGGCGCAGTAGTGGCGCAAAGTGCAGCACACGAACTTTCTATTGATGCGATTGAGGAAATAGTGGCTGCTTTTTTCCAAGTTACTTTAGAACAACTCAAAAGTAAAACACGAAAAAAAGAAATTGCAATAGCTCGTCAGTTTGCGATGTATCTAACAAAAGAATATACTGATTTGCCTTTAAAAGCAATTGGTTGGCATTTTGGAAAACGAGATCATAGCACAGTTATTCATGCTTGTAAAGTTGTTCCTATAAAAGTGGAGCAAGAAGAATCTTACAAAAAGACTTTTGATGAGATTATCAAGCGAATAGAACAACTTTAAATGCAATTATGAATTATGAATGGTAAATTATTAATTAACTGTTTATGATTCAATTTAGAAACATTTAATTTGTAGAAAAAGCCAATACACAGAAAATGTATTGGCTTTTTTGTTGTCTAAATTGAAATTTGTATCACTTCATAAATCTGACTTCTGAATTTATTATTATGTATTACTTCTAACTTCATAAATCTGACTTCTGAATTTATTCTTCCTCCATAGCCTTCAAACGCTCACTAAGTGGTGGATGCGAATAATTAAAAAATACATACCAAGGATGTGGCGTAAGATTGGAAAGTGAATCAGCAGAAAGTTTTTTGAGAGCCTTTGCAAGAGGTTTACTTCCGTAAGTTTCCTTGGCATAATTATCAGCTTCATATTCATTTTTACGAGAAAAAATATTAAATAATACACTCGTAACAGTAGAAATAGGAAAATATAAAAAACCAAAAGCAACCATATTTAGATGAATTTGCCATTCATTTGCGCCTAATGCCAATGAAATTTCCTTATTAAAAATAATTTGAGCTAAAATAAAAAGTGTAAAACCTGTTTGAGCAATCGAAATTGCCATCATTTGAAGAATATGATGTTTTTTGTAATGTCCTACTTCATGAGCAAAAATAGCTACCAATTCTTCTGTACTGTGTTTTTCTAAAATTGTATCATAAAAAACCACTTTTTTCTGTTTTCCAAATCCCATAAAAAAAGCATTTGCCTTTGTAGAACGTTTTGAGCCATCAATAACAAAGATATTTTGAAGAGGGAAATAAACGCTTCCTGCATATTCTTCTATTGATTCTCTAAGTTCGCCCTCTTCTAAAGGAGTAAGTTTATTAAAAAGTGGCATAATAAAGGACGCATAAAAAAACTGCATCCCAACAGAAAAAATAGTAATGATTATCCAAAAATAAATCCAAAAATTTTGTCCAATTTCCAAAACAAGATACAAAAGAACATACCCTATAACTCCTCCCACAACAGCACCTAATACAAGACCTTTCATTTTATCTGTAAAAAAAAGTTTCTTTGTTGTCTTATTAAATCCAAATTTCTCTTCAATTACAAAAGTTTGGTACAATGAAAAAGGCAAACCTAAAAGGGATGAAGCCACCGTAATAACAGCAAAAAAAGCAAGTGCGTGCCAAATAGGATTTTGAAAATAAACTTCTAAATATTCACTCAACCAGCCAAAAGCTCCTGTAATAAGGAAAACTAATGTCAAGATAAAACTAATAGAATTACTAATCAAAGAAAAAGCAGAATTTGCTTTTTTATAGGCTTTTGCTTTTTGATATTCGTCTTCTGTATAAATATCTGCAAACTGATTAGGTAAATGAGCAGGTTGTTTTTGAGAGTTAAGCCATTCTAAAAAATTTTCTAATAAAAAATCGCCTACCAAAATAGCGATGATAAGAATCAAGATTTGAGATGCGTTCATTAATGAGTATTGATTTAATTACTTATTCAAAAAATGGTGTACTAATGTCTTTACTCCCTTTATAACTTCAAAATGATTTTATAGTTTAAAAGAAATTATAGTACACTTCATTTGATAAACTAGACCTTTTTATTCTCTACTAAAGAAGACTAAAACTCAATAAATATGCGTTAACTTTCAATTTATTTTGAAAATACCATTAAAATACCTTTTTTTTGTATAAATTTATAGAATATGACCAAAATCATAGATTGTTTTTTAATTTAAGGCTAAATTTGTGTAATGTATATAATTATTAATTTAGACCAAGTAAAATTACTATACAATTCGATACAACAATTAGGGTAAACAAAATGTAAATACACTCAGAATAATAATAAACCCACTTTACAGCTAATCCTTATATTCCCTTTATGGAAAACCTATTAACAGAAAAAGATAGTCTGAAAAAGACTCAAAACAAAACTCAAAATACTTTTAAGGAACAAACTCCTTCTATCAAAAAACCACCTCGTTTTGATAATAGAGAACAAGCTGATTTTTTCAAAACACTCAATCAACGAGTAAACAGTTATTTCAAAGACAATAACATTTCACGCAATGCCAATACAAAAATGGTCTTGAAAAGTCTTTTTCATGCTACCCTTTGGATTGGTTCGTATTGTATGCTTGTTTTTGGAGGATTTAGCGTAGAAATTAATTACTTGCTTTGGGCAGTTCTTGGATTTTCTATTGCCATGGTTTCTGTAAATATTGCTCATGATGCTATTCATGGGGCATATTCAAAACATAAATGGGTAAACGATTTACTTTCTCACACCTTTAATTTTAATGGTGCAAGTGCATATATGTGGACAAAAATGCACAATCAAGCCCATCATACTTACACAAACATTGATGGACATGATGAAGATATTGCGCCAGTTCCAATAGTTCGTCTTTCTTCGGAAGCTCCTTTATGGTCTATTCATCGTTATCAACATATTTATTCGTTCTTTTTATATACGTTGAGTACATTTTCTTGGGTTTTTATGAAAGATTACAAGAAATTTTTTGCTAACGAAGTAGGAAATTATACGGGACAAGACCACCCTAAAAAAGAATATTTTTTATTATTCTTTTATAAATTCATTAATTATACACTTTTCTTATGGTTGGGTAAATACCGTTTTAGGATTTTTATTGATGCACGCAGTAAGTGGTTTTTTCTTGGCAGTTATTTTTATGTTGGCTCACGTAGTAGAAGAAGCTCATTTCTTTTTGCCTAATGAAGAAGGAAATATGGAAAATTCTTGGGCAGTTCATCAGCTTTACACAACAGCTAACTTTTCAGAAAAAAGCGAGTTTATGGCATTTATTACAGGAGGACTAAACCAGCAAGTTGAACATCATTTGTTCCCAAATATTTGTAGTATTCATTATCCTGCACTTTCCAACATTGTAAAACAAACAGCAGCAGAATACGGACATCCTTATTTGACAGCAGATTTTCCAACAGCAGTTGCTTCTCATGTTCGTTTCTTGAAAAAAATGGGTAGAGAAGAAAGACCTGTTATGCACTAAGAAATAATTATGAATTATGAATTATGAATTATGAATTTAATACTCTGATGATTAAATTATTAGGGATTTTTTCAATACCGTTGTTGGTGTTTTAGCGAAGCGACACCAACAACATCAGAGAAAACTATTTAGGGATTTGATTTATCAAGTCCCTTTTTTGTGTTTATTAGTGGACTTGTTTAGCAATAGAAAAACTATATTTTTTGTGGCAAACAGAACAAGGGGGCAAAACTTTGACAATTTTCGTAATTTTTAATTAGCTACGCTGCTTTAGCAGGTCGTAATTCGTAATTAATTATCTTTTTTCAAAACTTTTTGAAAGATTTGAAAGTATAAGACACTATAAACGTTTTATTTACAACAAAATCCTTAAATTAAGGATATTAGTAGTAAATTTACCAAAACATATCTTTTTGATTTAAGTTAGTAAGCAGTATTTTGAACTTAACTTTAGCTTTTCTTACTACTAAATTGACTGTCTTTATTTTGATTTTGAACAATTCACTTTTCATATAAAGACAGATTTATTTTAATAAAAAACAAGTATGGAATTAATTTCAGGTTTTTCAAAACTCTCTAAAGAAGAAAAAATTAAATGGATTGCTACTCAATTAGGCGATTCATCAGACGAATTACTCAATGAGTTTAGTAGTTTTTGGCATTCTGACCCACACCAGCAAAAAGTTTTTGATGAATTTAGCGAAAATACACTTACCAACTATTATATGCCTTTTGGCGTAGTTCCAAATGTTATTTTGAATGGCGAAACCTTTGCCGTTCCGATGACGATTGAGGAGAGTTCGGTAGTGGCAGCAGCTTCAAAGGCTGCAAAATTTTGGCAAACTAGAGGAGGTTTTCATTCTGAAATTATTTCTACAAAAAAAATAGGACAAGTTCATTTTCTTTGGAAAGGCGATTACAATAAAATGTATTGCGTTTTTGATGAAGCAAAAGAACAAATGCTAAAAGATACTGCCGATATTACCAAAAACATGCGTCAGCGTGGTGGTGGAATTTTGGATATTGAACTTTTAGATATGCGTCATTTAGATGATAATTATTATCAAATCAAAGCTACTTTTGACACTTGCGATTCGATGGGTGCAAACTTTATCAATTCTTGTTTAGAGCAGTTTGCCAAAACGCTTCAAAACTGGGTTGCTTCAAAAGAGATGTTTACTGACGAAGAAAGAGATGTTACTATAATAATGTGTATTCTTTCTAATTATACGCCTGAATGTTTGGTCAAAACGTGGGTAGAATGTCCGATTGAAGACTTAGGAAATACAAATGATTTGGGTGGACTTGATGCAAAAACATTTGCTTTCAAATTTTTTAAAGCCATCGAAATAGCTAAAAACGACGTTTATCGTGCAACGACACACAACAAAGGAATTTTTAATGGCATTGATGCCGTAGTTTTGGCAACAGGAAATGACTTTAGAGCTGTCGAAGCATGTGGACATACGTATGCTTCTCGTTCTGGACAGTACAGAAGTTTATCCGATTGTAGCATAGAAAATGGAATTTTTAAATTTTGGTTGGAAATGCCGATTGCTGTCGGAACGGTTGGAGGACTTACCTCTCTTCACCCACTTTCAAAACGTTCCTTAGAAATGCTTGGTAATCCATCAGCACCAAAACTGATGCAAATTATTTCCACCCTAGGATTAGCACAAAATTTTGGTGCAATAAAATCACTTACCACAACAGGAATACAAAAAGGACACATGAAAATGCACCTTTTGAATATTTTACGCACCTTCGAAGCAACAGAAAAAGAAGTAAAACAAGCTGTTGAATATTTTAAAAATAATACTGTTTCTTTTAATGCTGTCAGAGAATTTTTGGCAACAGTTCGCACTCATGTATAGTTTTCTCCGATTGCTAAGGTCAGATTACTGACCATTAGCAACGGAAACAATGTTTTATTTTACCTTAGCAATGGTCAGTAATCTGACCTTGCTAATGGTATGACCAACAACACACAAAATAATTTCAATCAATAAAAATTGAACAACTTTTTACTCTTTCAAAATCCCTTTTTATTTTATGAATAGTTTTCACGGAAATGGAAAACTGCTCCTCAGTGGGGAGTATTATGTGCTTGATGGTGCGATTGCACTTGCCGTTCCTACTCAAAAAGGACAATTATTACAAGTTACTTATGCCCCCTCAGAGCATCGTGTGTTGCATTGGAAAAGCTATGACAGTAACGGACAAATTTGGTTTGAGGCTCGTTTTGACATCGAAACGTTTGAGGCTTTGGAAGGCTATGTTTCTCAAAAATCATTGGTTTTACAAAAAATACTACAAACGACACGCAAAATTTCAAAGAATTTTTTGGTAGGAAAAGAATATGTTTTGGTAGAATTGCCTTATAATGCTATAGCTTATCAGATAATCAAAAATACCAAAACGCGCTATTATGACAAAGGGCGTAAATGTTGGAGGGTTTTGAATCAAAAGTCAATCCGAGAGGGATTGATAACAAGGCTAAAAGAAGCTAAGATAGAGGTAAATGTTGAACAAGAGGCTTTGGCATACACTGTAAGAGAAGGTAAGTATAT
>DAIUBX010000140.1:0-7275 GCA_036846465.1 Bernardetia sp. | reverse complement strand
CTACTTCGTGTTGGGGTTGGGCAACGTGGGAAAGAGCTTGGTCAAAAATCAATACAGATACTGAATTTTTACTTTCTGAATTAGAATCAAAAAAGCTATTGAATGAATTTGATTTAGATAACACGTATCAATTTTCGAAGCAATTAGAACTCAATATTAATGGAAAGATAAAAACGTGGGCTGTAAAATGGTATGCTTCTGTTTTTTTGCAAAATGGACTTTGTTTGCACCCCAAACATTCATTAGTTCAAAATATCGGAACGGATAGCACAGGAAACACAAGTCCGACAACCAATCATTTTTGGCACAAAGAGTTAGCTAATTATGTAGAAATAGAGCCTATTGAAATAACAGAAAATAAAAAAGTAGTAGAACAAATGAAAAACTATTACAAGCAGTTTAAACTTTCTTTTTTACAAAAAATTAGAAATAGATTCAGACTTTTTATAGGAATAAAATAATTGTTTTTTCATAGTATTAAATGAGTTATAAGTATGATTAGTTCATCTCGTAATTGACTTAAGTCGTCTTTCAGTTCGTAATTTTTAATTCGTAATTGTTTCTTATGTATAAATTCAAACAATTTTTTCAGCTTTTCAAACTCAAAGCCTATTCTTTTTTAGGATTGGTTTGGGCAAAACGTTTTCAAGCAAAAACTATAAACTTAAAAGGTCGTCAATTCAAAATTACTGATTCGGCTTCTTTTGTAGCCATGTATTTGGATATTTTCGGACACGAAGGTTACAAATTCAAAACTGAAAAAGTAGAACCTTATATCATAGATTGTGGGGCAAATATTGGTCTTAGTTTGGTTTATTTTAATCAGCTTTACCCAAGTGCAAAAATTATAGCTTTTGAGCCTGACCCAAAACTTTTTGAAATTTGTAAGAAAAATACAGCTTATTTTGAAGAAAAAGTGAAAATCTATCCGTATGCACTTTGGAATGAAGAAACGACTTTATATTTTGAAAGTGAAGGCGCAGATGCAGGAAGGGTAGAAAAAGAAAAAATAGAAGACGAAGAAATATCATCAACTAAAAATTTAATTGAAGTAAAAGCTGTCCGACTTCAAAAATATCTTAATCAGCGTATTGATTTACTCAAAATTGATATTGAAGGGGCAGAAGTTACTGTTTTGGAAGATTGTGCAGATTCTTTGCATTGGGTTGGAAATCTTTTTGTAGAATTTCATTCTTTTGAAAATTCACCTCAAAGATTAGGACAACTACTTTCTATTTTGGAAAATGCAGGTTTCAGATATTATATTCGTTCAGAAGGAGTTTGGAGTAAAAATCCTTTTGTAAGCCGTGATTTGGCTGCTGGAATGGATATTCAATTGGGGATTTGGGCGTATAGAGAATAATTAAAAGCATAAATAAACTATCAAATGAAAATTTTACATATCAATACCTACGATAAGGCAGGAGGCGCAGAACAGTTTGCCTTTGATTTTGTGCATCAAGATTTTACTACTGAAAAATATAAAAAATACCTTGATGATAATAATGAAAAAATTGAAACAAAATTTATTGTAAAACGAAAAAAAACAGATTCTCCTAAAGTAGAAGTTTTGCCTCGTCCGTTGTCATCTCATTTTTTAGAAAAATTTGATAAAGGAATTTATAAATTATTCAAACAAACCTTTTTTTCGGATTTGAGTGTTCTCAAAAAACTTCATTTTACTTTCGAAAATTTACAAAAAAATGAATTTTATCAAAATGCTGATATTATTCATTTGCATAATATTCATTATGATTTTTTTGATTTGAATGATTTAATCAAAATTGCAAAAGAGAAAAAAATCGTCTGGACGATGCAAGATATGTGGGCAATTACAGGAGGAGAAGCCTATACATTTGATAATGAAAATTATAAAAAAGGAATTGGAAAAACGCCCTATCAAGCCGTACACCCACTTTTAAACCCTGTTATTGATAGAAGGCAAAGTTATTTAGAGCAAAAAAAAGAAGTCTATCAAGAGTTAGCCCAATTACCCAAAAATAGTATTACGTTTGTTCCAGTTTCAAAATGGTTGGAAAACTGCTTTAAAAGTTCTTTTGTCTATAATAAAGATTTACAAGTACAAACCGTTCAAAATAGCGTAGATACGTCTATTTTTTCTAATCAAAAACAAAGAACTTGGACAAAACCACGTATATTATTTTACAACTCTTCTAATCCCTACAAAGGAGGAAATATTTTTGAAAAAGCTCTTGAATTATATTCTCAAAAATTAGAAAAAGAAGGCAGAGAAGCTGATTTTGAGCTTTTTTTGATAGGGAAATCATTACCAAACTCAACTACCTTTACAGGAAAAATCACACAAGTAGCTCCTATTTCGGACAGAAAAAAAATGAATGAACTTTATAATCAAGTTGATATAATGGTGTTTCCTTCTCGTGCCGAAAATTTTTCATTAATGGTCTTGGAAGCTATGCTTACAGGTGTTTATGTAGTTGGTTCGGCTGCAGGTGGAATTGTGGAACAGCTTTCAGAAAACAGAGGAACTTTATTTGAAAATGGAAATGAAAATGACTTGCTGACACAATTAGAACAGGTTTTGAATAGAAATTTGGAAGATATTCGACAAAATGCCTACCAAACTTCTGACTATGTGAATGCAAACTGGAGTTTAGAAAAAATCATTGAAAGATATATTGATTTGTATAAAAAAATAATCTAGCCGTGTAGCGTAAACTTTAGTTTGCGAAAATGTAACGTACCTTTTAAGGTGTGAAAATGTAACGTACCTTTTAAGGTGCGAAAATGTAACGCACCTTTTAAGGTGCGAAAAAATACAAATTTATGACAAAAATAATTCAATTCTCAACTCTGACAATAGCAACAGTTTGTTATAACGCAGCCGAAGAACTAGAAAAAACTATTCAAAATGTCGCAAAACAAACGTATCCAAATATTGAATACATAATCATTGATGGAAATTCAAAAGACAATACAGTAGAAATTATAAAAAAATATAAAGAAAATATTTCAAATTACATAAGTGAAAAAGATAATGGAATTTATGATGCAATGAACAAAGCCATAAATTTGGCTCATGAAACGAAAATAGGAGATTATATTCTCTTTATGAATGCAGGAGATACTTTTGTGAGTGATACAATTATCGAAGAAATTTTTACAGAAATTTATCAAAAATTTGAGATAAAATCTAAATTTCCAGATTTGATTTATGGAGATTATACTGTCATTAATCAAACTTTTTCAGAAACAGTGAAAGCAGAACCATTAGAAAAGACGTGGACAGGAATGAAATTCTGTCATCAAAGTATGCTTTTAAAAACCAATTTAGCCAAAAAACAGCTTTTTTCTGGAAAGTATATCACTTCTGATTTTGAGCAAGTCTATGAACTTTATAAAAAAGGAATTTCATTTTATTATTTTCCAAAATCCATAGCAAATTTCAAAACTGACGGACTTAGCAGTAAAAATAAAATAAAGGTTCGTTTCGAATCTAAAGAAATTGTACAAAGACACGACAAAAGTCTTAAAACAGCTTTTTCTTTTTGGAAACTTATCGTTTGGACGTATTTTGTAGAAACATTGCGTAATACTTTACCAACTTCTTTTTTTGAGAAAATGGAAAAGATGAAAACTAAAATTTTTGGTGGAAGGAAAAAAATTACGAACCAAATTTTATTCATATAATCAATTGAACAGGGTTTTAACCCTGTTTTTGTTAAAAAACACACAATCATGAAACCAGATTCTACCCACACAAAAATATTTTTTTTTAGTTTATTGTTTTTATTTCTCTCAAATTCGGCTTTTAGCCAAAAAACAGTAACGGATTATTTTAATGACTTACAGAGTTCATACACTCAAAAAAAGTATGATTCGATGCTCTATTATGCTAAAATTTTGGATACGCTTCGCCCAAATCATCCGACAGTTCTCAATTATTTAGCTTTGTCGTATTCATTAAATAAAGATTCAGAACAAACCGAAAAAACACTTCAAAAATTAGCTCTCATTAATGCTGATACTTCTGTTTTGAATAATGAAGAACTCATTAGTTCACTCAAAAAATCGCAACTCAAAAAACTGCAAAAACTTTGGACAACCCAAAATCAAAAAGTAGAAGCCAGTAAGCAAGCCTTTTTACTTCCTGCAAAACATATCGAAGGAATTTCTTTTGTAGGAACAAATAAAATTGCTTTTACTTGTGTCAATAAACCTGCTATTGGCTTTTTAGAAGGAAAAGATACTTCTTTTGTAGAAATGAAAATGCCTGTAATGAATCTTTTTTATGTGAAAGAAACTCAAAAATTATGGGGCGTAATGAGCGAAATGGAAAACTCATCGCTTTACAAAGAAGAAAACAAAGGAAAAGCAGCCATTTTTTGTATGGACGAAAATACAAATGAGATACTTTTTGAGTACGAACTTTCAGATTCTTTAGACCACGTTTTGGGAGAAATCAAGCAAGGAAAAGATGGCAAAATGTATTGTACAGATAGCCAAAATCCGATTATTTATGTTTGGAATGAAGAAAGCCAAAAACTAGATGTAAAATGGACAAACCCAAAATGGCGTTCTTTGCAAGGAATTGCTTTTTCAGATGATGGTAAATGGGCTTTTGTGGCTGATTATTCTTCTACCATTTATCAAATTGAGATGCAAACAGGAAAAATGATTGCTTTAGAAGCTCCAAAAGGCTTTTCATTCAAAACTACGGACGGACTTCATTTCCATAAAAACAAACTCTTTACTATTCAAAATGGAACTTTTCCAATGCGAATTTCAAGTTTTGAGTTAGATATGGAAAACCAAAAAGTAACAAAAGGGAAAATTTTGGAACAACAAAACCCTTATTTTGGCGAACCTACAAACGGAGTTTTGGTAGGAAATAAATTTTATTATATCGCTAATAGCCAATGGGGAAATTATGACAGAGAAAACAAACCCAAAAATGAGTGGAAACCTGTTGTTATTTTGATGATAGAATTAGACTAAAATGAAATCATTAGTAGGTTAAAGGCTTGCCTCAATGCTGTCAACTTAAGGAATTATTTGTGGTAGGTCGCTCGTGGGGACACGAGCAATACATAAAACTCTTAAGTTGACAGCATTGAGGCTTGCCTTTAACTGTATTTATCAAAAAAAATCCGTATTTTTGAAGTTGTCTTTTTTCTAAAAAAGAAATGATATTTTGTTTTGCTTTCTTTTTCAGGTTTCTTTTTTCGTAATCCGTAATTTTTAATTCGTAATTGATCAATGAATGTTTCGCCTAACGAATCTTTTAAAGTTGTTTATTCACTTTATGAACATCAATTTTTGGGTTGTCTTTTTGAGTCTTTTGTCGTGCAGGTTCAGCATGGAAAATTGACACTCAAATATCAAAATATTTCTTCTCGTAATGCCCATGAGTTTGATAATGGACTTTCAGAGTCGGATTATGAATTGATAAAACTGATGGATTCGATTCAGCAAGATGCTGTTATCAAAAAATTTAGTCCTGTTTCTTCTAAAGTTGGAAAAACAGGTAAAAAACTAACTATTTTTGATTTTGTAGATAAAATTTATGACGAAGAAAAAGGCGATAAAGTTACTCAAAAGCTAATTGAGGAATACATAGAAGCTAAAAAAGTAAAAATTTTAGCTATTCTCTTAGAAAAAAATAAGCTCGTTTATACGATGCAAAGAGATGGAACACCGACAGGCGATTTTATAGAAATTCCGAAAAATCCTGCTACAATTCTTTTTCATGTTTATAGAAACAAGGACAATACACAATATTATCCAACCATTCGACACAATGGACAAACAATAGAATTTCGTCAATCTGATGCAAAATTGGTTTGTAGTTCTCCTGCTTGGTTGCTGCATAAAAATATTTTATATCATTTTGATAGACCTTTGGAGGGCGCAAAACTCAAACCTTTTTTGCGTAAAAAATTTATTTTGGTCAATAAAAACGTAGAAGAAACCTATTATCAAAAATTTGTAGCTTCGCTGATTGCTTCTTACGACGTAGTTCCTGTCGATTTTCAGATTATTAAAAAGCAATTTGAACCAAAACCAGAGTTACATTTCAAAATTTTGTCTAGTTCTACTGGGTCACTTTTTGATACGGCTATTTCTGCAAAACCAGTTCAGAATGAATCCGAAAACACAGTAATTTTTGAGTTAAGTTTTAGGTACGATACAGAAATTTATAAAGTTTCAGATTTGAATGAAAGCCAAACGGGTCATGTTGTTTTTGAAAACAAAAACGATAATTTTATTTTTACCAAATTTATTAGACAAGTTGTTACAGAAAAAGTTGTCATTGTAAAGCTCAAAGAATTGGGTTTAAATCTTCAAAAAGGAAAAGTTTCGATGCCTCGTTCGAAGGCTTTTTCGTGGATAAGTGATAAAGAAAGCAGTCTTCAAGAATTAGGAATAGTTTTAAAACAACATCAAAACGAAGAAGGAAAAAATTATTTTATCGGAAAATCTCAAATCAGTATTTCGATAGATGAAAATAAAGATTGGTTTGATATTAATGCAAAAGTATTTTTCGGAGAATATCAAATTCCGTTTATGCAGATTCGCCAGTATATTTTGAAAGGTCAAAAAGAATTTACGCTTCCAAATGGAGAAATTGCCGTAATTCCTGATGAATGGTTTACAGAATATAGCGAACTTTTTGAGTTTATGCAGTCAAAAGACGAACGTTTTGCACTCAAAAAACACCATTTAGCATTAGTTCAAAACTTAGAACAGGGAAATCTTGCCAATGTAACGATGGATAGAAAACTTCAAAAGTTATATGATGCTGATAAATTTGGAGAAATAGAAGATTTTCCACTTCCAAAAGGATTTAAAGGAACATTACGACCGTATCAAAAGGCTGGTTATAATTGGCTGCGTTTCTTGCAAGAATTTAATTTTGGAGGTTGTTTGGCTGATGATATGGGACTTGGAAAAACGGTTCAAACTCTTGCACTTTTACAAGCTCAAAAAGAAAAAGAGGGAGAAGTTGCACCATCACTTTTGATTATGCCTACTTCACTTTTATACAACTGGGCAGTTGAAGCTAAAAAATTTGCACCTGATTTAAAGGTTTGGCGATACACTGGAACAGACCGAAATAAAGACATTACAAGTTATTTTCCAAAATACGATGTAATTTTGACTTCTTACGGAACAATGCGAATTGATGCCGATATTTTGAATGGATTTTATTTTAATTATGTCATTTTAGATGAATCTCAAGCCATAAAAAATCCTACTTCGGCAATTTCAAAAGCCGTCAAAACCTTAAAATCT
>DAIUBX010000139.1:6332-7474 GCA_036846465.1 Bernardetia sp. | reverse complement strand
AATCAAAACAACATTACTATATTTTGCATCACAACTATCAGGCGTTACTTTTCTTCTAAAATACGTTGAGGTTGATAATTCTCGGGGTTGATAATTAAGTGTACTATCTAAGTCTGTCCAACGCAAACTATCCCTTGAAGATTGCCATAAATACGTATGATTTATAAGGGAAGAATCCCCAGTCAGAAGACTTGGTGTTTCGTTTCTACAAATACGCTGAGAAGAAGAAATAATATTATTTTTTACGCCTAAAAATTTTACTTTAATGGTATCTACACCAGTACAAAAACCATTATCTACCCAAACGGTATAAATTCCGTCTTCCGAAATAATAATATTTTGAGTAGTATCACCTGTACTCCAAAGGTATTCTATTGCATCTGGTGTAGCAATTAATTCATAATTAAAAGGCTCACAAAAAGTAGTGTCTTTAAAATTTTCGTTTGGAAAATTATTATCTGGAACAACAAAATCTGTTACGACTGTGCTTTCAGATTGTAAAACTAAATTAGGCACACTATCATTCTTGACTTTTGCATAATACGTTCCTCTCCATTTAGCAGCCAGAATAGAATCTGTTTCGTTTTGGATTGAATCTCCATTAAAAAACCATTGATAGTGATTATAATTTCCTGCTGTTTGTACTTTTAAGTAACAAGGTTCGATAATAGGAATTTTATTTTGAGGAGAATAATTAAAATTAGCTACTTTCCATATATGCCCTTCTAAGTCTTCAAAAGTAAGGCTGTTATTACTGACATCTAAAGATTGTAAATTGGTAAGCGAGTCTATGTCGTCTATTTCTGTAAATTTATTTTGATGTAAATCTAATACCCTAAGAGTAGAGGTTTCCCTAAAAAATGAATTCGGAATCTTTCCTTCAAAATGATTTTTGGAAGCAATAAAAGTCTGAATTCTTCTCATATTCCCTATTTGAGAAGGAAGAGTTCCTACAAATTTGTTGGCAGAAATATTGAACGAGGCTAAAGAAAACATATCAGCTATTCTTATAGACAGCTCCCCTTCTAATTTATTATTATTTAATTTTATTGTTGTCAAGTTTCTCAACTCATAAAAATCTATTTTATCAAACTCCTTTAGATTATTAAATGATACATCTAAATACGTCAGATTTGTAAAGG
>DAIUBX010000139.1:0-6322 GCA_036846465.1 Bernardetia sp. | reverse complement strand
AATTGAAAGAATATACGACTTATAAACCCAAAGGAGTATCATTAGTAGTAGCATCAAGAGGTTCGGTTTGTAGTAAATTATGTGAAATATCAAGATAAGAAAGCACACTTGGTAAAGGCAAACCATTAGGCAAAGCATCTTTGAATTGATTGTAAGAAAGGTTTAGAGTTCGTAGTGAGGGAGCATAATACAACCGTATAGGAATTTGCCCTTCTAATAAATTTTTGGAAAGATTACAGGTTATGAGTTTGGATAAATTACCTATTGAAATAGGGATACCTTGAGATAATTTATTATTCTGTAAAAAAAGTGTTTCCAAATTTTGTAGATTCGAAATCTGTGGAAGAATATATAATTCATATTCATTGTTGGATAAATCTAAATAAGTCAGTTGATTTAAAGTGTACACTGAAATTGGTAAAGCTCTATTTTGACCCAATTTATTTGAAGTTGCTGAAAGAATTCTTAGGTTAGGCATGGCAGAAATAATAGTACCTAAATCTGAATTAAAATTATTATTACCTAAATAAAACTCTTCTAATTGAGTCAGATTTCTCAAAGAATTGGGCAATGCCCCTGAAAAACGAGAAGATGTAATATTGAATTTTTTAAGATTGATGAAGTTTCCAAACTCAGACTGCATAGTACCAATAAAATTATTTGATTGAATATCTAGCTCTTCCAAATTGGTCAATAAAAATAACCCTGTTGTATCAGAAATAGGTGCAGTGAAACCATTTTGAGCGATATTTAGAGACGTTAGTTGTCGCATTTGTCCAAATATAGATGGCACATTACCATAACTATCCTTATATTTTGTAGCTGCTATATTCAATATTTTCAGATTAGAAAGTGAAGTAAGCATTTCTAAAGAACCTGTTAAGTTATTAGATGCAATATTAAGATTTTGTAATTGAGAAAGCGTTCTCAAAGAATTTGGAAGCTCTCCAACCAAACCACGACTGTTTAGTATCAGCCCCACAACACGTTTGTTTTCTATTATTACACCATTCCATGTAGTAGCTTCTTGATTGAGTTGCCAAGGATTTGACCAATTTTGTCCTTCCGTTGCTTGATAAAGTTGCACTAAAGCTAAGGAGTCATTGGCAATAATAGTACATTCACATTGAGCAAAACTAGAAGTTGAAAAATGGCTACAAAAAAATAGAGTTAAGAGAAAGAGAAATAAATAATTTTTCATGGATTATTTTTGAAAAAGAAGAAATCAAAATATTATTTTATTAAGCAGAATTTTAAAAAACAGAGTTTCTTTTCGTGTCTGAATCTGTGTTCTTATTAAAAAGGCGAATTCCTATAAGAATTTCATTTGTTGTTCCTAATGAATTGAAATTGTTATCATTATTGTTAATAAATGTAGAAAACTCATAAGAGTAAGCAATATCTAACCAAGAGGTAATGCGAGTTCCCAAAAAGGTTTGAATAGCTCTTTGATGACGGTAATTTATGGCTGTCCAAATCAAATCATTATAAGCTAGTTTTGCATTCAAATCCCAACTTATATCAGTTGTTTTGTTTATATTCATCAAAAAAGAAGGGGAAAGAATAAAATTTTCAGTCAAGTGTATATTTCCACCTGCTGAGAGATTGTAATAGCGTTCTAAGTTATCGCTTTGCCCAATATTTACGTTATTTTCAAATAACTGATAGACACCAAAACCACCAAAAAAACGGTCATTTCTTAGCCAAATACCTACATTTGCGTCTGGAATAGTGCTTTGTTGATTATTCTGAATCGCATTATCATTCGGATTGTATAAAGTAGCCTTTGAAGCATCAAAACCAATCGTTTTGAGACCAAAACTAGCCCCAAAAGACATGCGAAGCCTAGAATCTGCGTCCCATTCATCACGCTGTGATAATGTAAGATGGTAGGCATAACGAGCATAAATACCCGTTTCGCTCCATAATCCTGCCTCATTGTGATAGGCTTCTAGCCCTGTTGCGTGGTAAGTTGGAGATAAAACTTCTATTTTATTTTGAGAGAGTGGACTTTGTGCCAAAAATAAAAATGTTGTTGGTTCGCCTTGTATCCCACTCCACTGTCTTCTATAATTCATTTTTAAATCAAGAATATTTTCAGAAGCTAGTGCAGCAGGATTCACAGTTGCCCAGTTCCAAAGGTAGTTTCCAGAAGAAAGTGAATTTTGTGCTTTAACAGAAGCAAAAATCACAAGTATAAAAAAAAGCGAAAAAGCTATTCGAATTATCATATCAAAAAGAGCATTTAATAAGCAAACAAGGAGTATTAATAAAAAGTATCAAATTTTAGTAGTAGAATATTTTAATATTTAAGTTGCTGTTTTATAGCAGTTTAAGTAGTTTTTTGCTAAAACTACAAAAATAAAGCCTAATTTGCAGCTAAAGAGAAAAGCTAATAAAAACTTGATAAAGAATAAGGCTTCTAGTCTTTCTAAAGGTTATTTATGGTGCTTTCGTAAGTAAGTTATTATGTGATTATGAATATAGAATTGACTTTCACAGTCTTTTTTTTAAATTAAAATACGAATAAATAGTTAAAGATTCGTTTAAATCTAAACTTATTTTTAATTTTGTTTACTCCTACTGAAGTAAGTAAGAGTAATATTTTGTATAATGGAGGTGAAAATAATGTTAGGACTTTTCTTCGGTACTGCCCTATCGGGCTGACCTAAGTATGAAAATAAGGTCAGTCCCGTAGGGCAGACCGACATAAACAGAATATTCTTCTGTTAAAAAAGTCATTTGCGAAAGTCCTAAATGTTTGAGTGTAGTCTTCTTACTTAAAGTAGGTAATAAATATGCAAAGCAGTAAAGTGACCTTTTTTGAAGTATATAGTCTTTCTAATTTTTATAAAAAAATAGGAGATATTTTTTTGTTTGCTATTATTTTTATTTTTTCTGTTTCTACCCCAAACTACTTACAAGCACAAAATCACAAACAATCTCTTCAAACGATACCTCTTTCTGCAACGCAAGAAAAAATATCAATTTCTAAATTTTCTCAACTTGCTGAAGACAAAACAGAATTTTTATCAATACAGGAAGCTATCAAAACACTGGATTTTAAAAATTCCGATGAAGAAAAGCCAAATTTTGGTTATACTTCTTCTTCGTATTGGTGTAGGTTTAGTATTCAAAATCCCTCTAATACTTCCCAAAAAAGGTGGTTAGAAATTCAATATCCTCTTTTAGATTCCATTTGGCTCTATGAAGTTGATAGTTCGCAAAATATAGTACAGGTACGATTAGTAGGTGATAAAATGCCTTTTGTGGAGCGAGAAGTCAAGGATGCAGACTTTGTTTTTACATTAGATATTGACTCTAGGAAGACAAAAACTTACTACGTGCGTTTTCGTTCTGAGGGAACAATGTCTTTTCCTTTGGTACTTTGGCAACCACAAGCATTTACCGAACAGACGGCTAATGATAGATTTGGATTTGGTATTTATTACGGAATAATTATCGTAATGGTATTCTATAATTTGTTTATATTTTTCTCTTTGAGAGATAAAGCCTATTTGTATTATGTTCTTACAATTGCTTCGATAGCTCTCTTTCAACTTGCCTTTAATGGATTGGGCTTTGAGTATCTATGGAGAGGTTTTTATTCTTTTAATGATTTTGCAATTCCATTTTTTATTGCTTGTCTTTCTCTTACGTCGCTTGTTTTTGGCAGACAATTTTTGCGTTCGAAAGAATTATTACCCAAAACCGATAAAGTTGTTCTTTTCTACATTGGTTTGGTAAGTATTGAAGTCATTTGCACCTTATTTATTCCTTATAAAATTATGGTAAAAGTAACTACTATTACAGGAGTTGTTGGTACATTAATGCTTTTTTATATGGGTATAATGAGTTATCGCAAAGGCTACAAAACAGCTATTTATTTCTTAGTTGCTTGGTCATTATTTTTATTAGGAGTGTTGAGTTCGATTTTTAGAGGCTTCGGTATCTTATCTACTAATTTTATTACTACATACTCCATACAAATTGGTTCTGCTTTAGAAGTTATTTTATTATCTCTAGGACTTGCAGACCGTATAAACTCACTACAAAACGAACTCTCTAAAAAAACAATCGCAGAAAAAAATCAGAAAATAGAAAATGAAATAAAACAGCGTTATTTGATAGAATCTCAAAATCAAAAATTAGAGCAACTGGTAGCAGAACGAACAGCCGACTTAGAACAAAAAACAATAGAATTACAAAGTCAAAACCAAAAAATAACAGACAGCCTAAACTATGCAAAACGAATTCAAGAAGCTATTTTGCCTCCTAAAGAAGAGCTAGATGATATTTTGGGCAATCACTTTGTGTTTTTTAAACCAAAAGATATTGTTTCTGGGGATTTTTATTGGATTTCAGAACATAAAGAAGAACAAAAAGTAGTTATTGCTGCCGTAGATTGCACAGGACACGGAGTTCCAGGGGCATTTATGTCTATTATTGGAAACAATCTACTCAATCAAATCATTAATGAAAAAAGAATACTCCACCCTTCTCAAATCCTTGAAGAGCTGCATAAGGGCATTCGTACTATCTTAAAACAAGATTCTGACTCAAATTCTAGTGTACTCAGTACTTCTAGAGATGGAATGGACATTGCTCTTTGTGTGATAAATAAGCAAGACAATCAACTAGAATTTGCAGGAGCAAATCGCCCTTTATGGCTTGTAAAAAATGGACAGTTTGAAGAAATAAAAGGAGATAGAAGAGCTATCGGTGGATGGCAAAATAAACAAAAAGGTGATACAAAAGAGTTTGAAACTCATTATATCAATCTTAACGGAGAAATGACTGTTTATTTATCTTCTGATGGCTATGTTGATCAATTTGGTGGACAGGGACAGGTAAGTAAAAAATTTATGTCCAAAAACTTTAAGAAGCTCTTACTTGATATGAATAGCAAAGACAAGACCTCTCAAAACTTAGAAAAACAACACGCTACTTTAGAAGAAGTATTGCAAAAGTGGAGAGGTAATGAGGCACAAATAGATGATGTTTTGGTAGTTGGTTTTACGGTCAGTAAAAAATAGAAAAAACTCCAAATTATACCCCAATTATAAATGAGAAGTAGGAAATTCAATCTTTGACTTAACAATAAAATTTCTCCCAAAAAATTCGTAACTTTAAGACCTAAAATAATCAATAAAAAACAACCATAAAAAATAAAATATATGTCAGTAGCAACACCTACACAAACAAATACAAACGAAACCCTTCAAATGATTGCCAAAATGGTACAAGATTTTGGAGAACGTGCCATCACTCCTTTTCGTAACAAATGGGATGACGACCAACATTTTCCTGTTGATGTAATGAAAGAACTAGGAAATTTGGGCTTAATGGGCGTTTTAGTTCCAGAACAGTACGGAGGAAGTGGTTTTGGTTACCAAGAATATGTAACTGCAATTGCAGAACTTGCTGTCATTGATCCTTCAATCGGTCTTTCTATGGCTGCTCACAATTCACTTTGTACAGGTCATATTTTGCAATTTGGAAACGAAGAACAAAAACAACGGTGGTTGCCAAAATTAGCAACGGCTGAATGGATTGGTGCGTGGGGACTTACAGAAGCAAACACTGGTTCAGATGCAGGAAATATGCGTACAACTGCCGTTCAAGATGGCGATTATTGGGTAATTAATGGAACGAAAAACTTCATTACTCACGGAAAAAGTGGCGATATTGCCGTTGTAATTGTTCGTACTGGCGAAGTAGGCGATTCTCACGGAATGACTGCTTTTGTTATCGAAAAAACAACAGAAGGTTTTTCAGGTGGACGTAAAGAAGACAAATTAGGAATGCGTCTTTCAGAAACGGCTGAACTCGTTTTTGATAATTGTAGAGTTCATAAAGATAATATTTTAGGAAAAGTAGGCGAAGGATTTGTTCAATCATTGAAAGTATTGGACGGTGGACGTATTTCGATTGCAGCCCTTAGTTTGGGAATTGCAAAAGGTGCTTTGCGTCATTCTCTTGTGTATGCAAAAGAGCGTGAACAGTTCAACCAACCAATTGCAAACTTTCAAGCAATTGCCTTTAAATTAGCAGAAATGGCTACTGATGTGGAAACTGCCGAAATCTTGACTCGCCAAGCTGCTGACCTTAAAAATAAAGGAAAAAATGTGAATAAAGAATCTGCAATGGCTAAGTATTTAGCTTCTGAAGTGTGTGTAAAAGTAGCTTCTGAGGCAGTACAAATTTTTGGAGGATATGGTTATACAAAAGATTTTCCAGTAGAAAAATATTACAGAGATTCTAAATTGTGTACGATTGGAGAGGGAACTTCTGAAATTCAGAAACTCGTTATTTCAAGAGC
>DAIUBX010000138.1:0-7475 GCA_036846465.1 Bernardetia sp. | reverse complement strand
CAACATTGAGCAGGACGGTTGGGTTTATAGAATTTCAAATAATTAAACCTATACCATTTTCAGAAATGGTATAGGTTGGAGAGTCAGCTATTCATAAAAATTACTACTTGTATCTTCGTTATTTCTAATTTTTTTACTGTAACTCATTCTTGATGCTTTTTCTTTGCTAAACATTTTTTTGATGTCTTGCTCGTTTGGCTCAAATTTCATTGTGTTGGTAATCGAAATTGCTGCTGCAAAGGCTTCTACATCATGATTTGCACCGATATACGTAAATGTCCAGTTTTCTTGCTTTAGTTCTTCTACCATTTTTTTGATTGTTGCTCCGTTGTATTCTTTTGAAGAATTTTCTTCTCCGTCTGTCAAGATTGTAACCAAAACATTGTATTCTGAATGTGTTTGCGTTATTTTTCGAAGTTGTGAAATGCTATTTCCCATAGCATCAAAAAGTGGTGTTCCTGCTGTTGGGTTGTATTCTCGCTCACTAATTTCTCTCAATTTTTCTACTTTTTCATTTTCTAAAAGTGTATTCGTTTTTAAAGAATTGAAGGTAACAAAAGTAATAAAATGTTCTTGTTCTGGATATTCTTTGGCTACTCCTTTTACAGTTTGGACGACTTCATTAAAGCCACTAATAATTGTTTTTTTGATAGATTCCATCGAACCACTCTCATCAAGAATAATAAGATTAAATACTTTGTGTGTTTTTGTGTTTTTATCTGAGTTTGACATAATAGGTAATTTGGGTTTTTGTTTGATTGATAAATAGGAAACTGAAATAAACGGATTACCGAGAATTGGTTACTGGTAATTTTTTAGCTGTTGTATAAAATTCTTTTCCGTAATTAGGTTCAAAATAAGCTAAATCTTCAAAATCTTGCTTCGTATATTTTTTGACAGCTAACTCTCCAATTTCTTTGGCAGAGGGTAATTTATTTGAAATAAAAATAGCATTTGTATTTTTATTCATGACTGCTTTGCATTTTTGCAGTTTTTCTTCATTATCACCAAAAAATAAAATTTTGTTCGCAGCAAGTTCGGTTTCAAAACTATTCTCATCAATTACTAAAGCTGTATCGTTCAAGATATAATTAAGATTTGTATCAAAAATAGCTGTAAAAACTTCCATTCTACGAGCATCCATCAAAGGACAAAGAAGATAATTTATTTTGTTTTCTTCATTTTTTCCTGCAATTTGATTTTTTAAATTTTTTGCCAAACTTGTCATAGAGGCAGCCCACGCCTGTAAAGATGGAATTCCGATAAGTGGAATATTAAGCCCTGTACAAAGCCCTTTTGCTGTCGAAACACCAATTCGAAGCCCTGTATAAGAACCAGCTCCAGCACCAACAGCAATGGCTTTTAAGTCTGAAAATTTGGTTTGAGTAGTCTTTAAAACGGCTTCCACTAAAAGTGTGAGTCGTTCGGCATGTTTTCTTTGTTCATGAAGTTCATGCAAGGCAAGTAAATTTCCGTCCAAATCATGTAGGGCAACCGAACAAATATGAACAGAAGTTTCGATACTTAAAATCATGGATTCAATAGATAATTTTATAAATAAAAATTAGTTAAACAAAGATAGAAAAAAGCAATAAGAAAATTAGAGCCTAAATTTGTTTAAAATAATTTTCATTCTGCCATTTAACTTCTAAATTTGTAATGATAGATGCAATATTTTATTTATGAGTTTTTACTTCTATCAAACAAAACTAGAAAAGAAACGTTTTGTAAACAGATTTTAAGCGAAATTTATACAGTTTAGAAAATCTATTTTTTTAATTATACATAAAATTTTTATTTTGTTTTTGTGAAAAATATATCCAAAGAATTTAAGGTTGGTTTGCTTGTAGTAGTAGCTGGCGTATTGTTGTATTTAGGTTTTAATTTTTTGAAAGGGCGTGATTTTTTTAGTAGCGATAATACCTTTTATACTTTCTATGATGATATTGATGGGCTTACCATTTCTAATCAAGTTATCATTAATGGGTATGCTGTTGGTCGTGTTGATGGTATCGAATTACTTCCCAATCAAGGTAATAAGTTAATGGTTACACTAAAGGTTAAAAAAGATGTTAGTGTTAAAGAAGGTTCTGTTCCTATGCTTGTTGATGGTGGGCTTTTGGGAGGAAAACAAATCAATCTTGTCTTGGGCAAGGGAAAAATTTTAGAATCTGGAGATACACTCAAAGGAGATATTGAATTAGGTTTGGCAGCCTTGATAGCCGAAAAAGCAGGCCCTTTAGCTCAAAATATAGACTCTACGGCTTTAGTCTTGAAAAATATGCTTGTCAAATATGAGGCAATGAGTGGAAGTATATCTGAAATATTAGATAATACCAAAATGACAACAGCAAGTATTAATGGAATTTTGGCAGATAATCGTCAACAACTAAAAAATATTACCTCCAATTTGGCTGCTCTTACTTCTTCATTAAAAGATACAGAAGCTCAATTTAAGCCCATTATAGCTAAACTAAATACATTTGCAGAATCTTTAAATGATTTAGAAATAGCCGAAATTAGTAAGCAAAGTAATGCACTTCTAGCAGAACTCAACAAAACAACTCAAGCCATAAATAATGCTGATGGTTCATTAGGAAAACTGATTCATAGTGATTCTCTTTACCAACAACTTAATTATACCGTTTCAGATTTGGATAGGTTATTAATTGATTTGAGAGAACATCCACAGCGTTATGTTCATTTGTCGGTCTTTGGTAGAAAAGAGAACAAAGACGATAAAAAAGACGATGATAAAAAAGGAAAATAAATAAGAATGGTAAACTATAAGTGGTAAATATTTATTACTCTATTACCTGCTTATTTTTATTGTAAAAATAATCAAATATCTTTCGTTGTTGGTGTTGCAACGACAGTGAGATCAATAACAAAACGACTATAATGTTAAACGAAAGCGAACTTTCCATTTTACTTCAAAATAAATCTGTAAGAGAGCCTTTAGATTCTCTGCGAAGTGAGTTCTTTTCTACTTATACAGAGATTCGTCCTTTAGATGAAAAAGATTTTTTTGCGCTTACTCTACTTGCTCCTTCAATTGCAATTGCACTTGCAAATGGAAGTATTAGCCTTTTTGAGGAGCTTAGTCTTACTAAAAAAGCTCGTATGCTTTCTCGTCAAGAAGATGCTTTTCGTACTAATGATCCCCTTTTGGCAGCTCTAAAACAACTTACTAAAGATTTTAAGCGTTGGGAAAATGGTTTTTATGATGCTATCAAAACAGCTATGTATTCTTCACTACAAAAAAATGAGTTGTTGTGGCATCATTTGCATGAAGAAAAATCAGTTAGTCAGAACTGGAAAAATGATGCGCTAAATGCACCTTATGTATTGGTAAAATTTTTAGTCTTGCTTTTTTTGGAAGAAGAAAAAATCACTACGACACCTTTGCTTTCTCAAGTTGAATATAAAAAATTACTAGAAATTGGTGAAAAATTAGACCTCAATAAATTTCCTATCTTTAAGAGTTTTTGTAGTGTTTTTGATGTGCGATAAATTTATTTTTAGCGACCTATAAAAACAGGTTAAAACCCTGTCCAATTTATAATTCATAGCTTATTTTGAAAATATATCTGTGTAAAAAACACAAAAGGTAGTTTTTTTATGAAGGGTAGTGCGTGAATTTTTCAAAGCGTAGAGTTATTCATTTTATATTTCTTAGAAGTACAATCAAATTCTAATTCTCAGCTAAATATTTATGTACAAAACTAATTGCCATTGCACCTTCCCCAACGGCTGAAGCAACACGATTCATAGCTGTTGCACGTACATCACCTGCTGCAAAAATTCCTTTTATAGAAGTTTCTAAAGAAAAAGGCTCTCTTTTATGTTTCCAAATTTTCTTTATTTCATCATAACCTAATAAATTTCTACCTGTTTCTATAAAACCTTTTTCATCTTTGATTATATCTAAATCAATCCATTCGGTATGAGGTTTTGTGCCAATAAAAATAAACATAGCATCAGCTTCTACTTCTTTTGTAGAATTGTCTTTTATATTTTGAAGGATTATATGCTGTAAATGTGCGTCGCCTTTTGCTTCTATGATTTCTGTAAATGGCAAAACTTCAATATTCTCAGTGCCATCAATTTGGTCAATCAAATACTGCGACATAGAGGAAGATAAATCTTCTCTTCTGACTACAATATTTACTTTTTTGGCGTAACGAGAGAGATACATTGCGCCCTGTCCTGCCGAATTTCCACCACCAACAATATAAACGCTTTTTTCAGAACAAGAAAGTGCTTCTGTCGTAGCTGCACCATAATAAATTCCTGCGCCTGTGAAGTTTTCCATTCCTGCATTGTTGAGCTTTCGATACGAAACTCCAGAACTAATAATAATACTTTTTGCAACAATTTCTTTTCCATCAGAGAGCTTCAATGTTTTATAATTATCTTTTAATGTAATTCCAATTACTTCTTGTGGAACTAAAAACTCTACACCAAAACGCTGTGCTTGTGTTGTCGCTCGTTTGGCAAGTTCTGAACCACTAAGTCCAGTAGGAAAACCTAAATAATTTTCTATTCTTGAGCTTGTTCCAGCTTGTCCTCCGGGGGCGTGTTTTTCTATTAAAAGTGTTTTTAATCCTTCCGAGCCACCATAAACGGCTGCTGCCAATCCAGCAGGGCCTCCACCAATTATTACTACATCATAAATATCTTGTGAGGCTTTAGATGAAAGCCCTAACTTTTCGGCAAGTTCGTTTTTAGTTGGTTTTTTCAAAATTTCTCCTTCTTCAAAAACAACAACGGGCAAATCATTGTCATCAAATTGATGAAGTTCTGAAAGTTCTTTTGCTTTTTGGTCTTGCTGAAAATCTAGCCATTGATACGGAAATAGATTACTTGCCAAAAAGTCTTTCAACTCATGAGATTGTGGTGAAAATTGAAATCCAATCACTCTAAGTCCATCAAAATCAGGTTGATAAGAGGTTTTCCAACTTTCTAATAAGTCATACAAAACAGGATATAATTTTTCCTGTGGAGGATTCCAAGGCTTATGTAAATAATAATCTAGCTGAACGTCATTAATTGCTTTTATAGCTGCATCAATGTCAGAATAAGCTGTCAATAAAACACGTTTTGCGTGAGGGTAAATTAGTTTTGCTTTCTCCAAAAATTCTACGCCAAGCATATCAGGCATTCTTTGGTCGACCAAAAAAAGCGCAATTTCTTCATTCTGTTTCTTAAACTCTTCTAAACTTTCTAATGCTTCATTTGCTGAAGTCGTACTGATAATTTTATATTCTTTACGAAACTCACTACGCAAATCCCTTTCGATAGCTCGTGCTACTTGTGGGTCATCGTCTATGGAAAAAATGATAGGCTTTTTCATTTAGAATAAAATATGAAGTGTGTTTTTTTGGTGTCGCTTCGCTAAAACACCAACAAAGCTAAAATAGCTTATAAACGAAAATGGTATTTAGTAGAAAAAATTCGTAATTCGTAATTCGTAATTCGTAATTCTTTTAAAAATACTGTTGAATTTCTTCTTTCATAAACTGAAGAGCTTCTTCATTTTGAGATACTTCTCTTTCACTTTGTAATTCAAAAATACGTCTTGAAAGATCAAAACCTGTCGCTCCTTCTGGAAGCTCTCGGGAGGCTTGATTTATAATTGAGATAAATTCTTCTACTGCACTTTTGATATATTCCCAAGCTGGTTGACTAATATAAATTTGTTGTGCTACATTATGATTAAATTCTTCACGAATTGTAAACAACAAAACTTGATGTAATTCGACAGCAGACTGTCCCCCCTCTGTAAGACGAGGAATGAGATTATTGACCGAATTTCGTTCTAAAAAAATAGCCATTCTTTCATACGCCTGCAAACGAATAGGAAGTGCAATTTCAGTATTTTTAGACTTTAATTGCAGTAAAGATTGATTCATTTCTCGTCCAATGAACGATTTGACGACCAAAAACATGCCGTATAAAACTGCACCTGCTGGTAGTGTGATAATTAAAAGGTCTTTGAGTAAAGAGCCGTAATCCATAAAAAACGTATTGAATAGGTAATTTTTAAAAAAATCGTGTTATGATTTTGTAGAACAACAAAGGTAAATATTTTTTTGTTCTTTAAATAGGGTTTTCTAATCTAAATTCGATACTCCACTCATGTAAAGCATCTCCTCCTCTTCTTAAGCGAAGTTCTACTTTACGCCCTTCCTTACTTCTAAATAGTTCATAAATCTCATGAATTGTAAATTTATTAATATTTATTCCATTGATAGCCACTATTTGATCATCTATTTTAATATTAAGTTTTGAGGCAGGGGAGTTTTTCTCTATGTTAGAAATCAAATAAATAGCCGTTTCTGGAACAGGTGTAGATAATTCTATTCCTGCCATATTATAATTAAATTCGGCTTTAAAGTTTCGGTTAGGTCTCAAAATCATTCTATTTTGTGAATAATCAAAGGTAACATGAAAACGTCTTAAAATTTCTGAACCCAAACTACCATTGCGTTCTCCCTGTCCTTTTACAGTTGCTATTGAAGAAGAATCTGGAAAAGCAGTTGTTATGTTTTCTAATTCAATATCTTTTAAAATTAATTTGGAAGAACGCCCTAAATAGCCTGTAATATCGCCTCTCATTCCTTTTCCAAGATATGCCTCTTTCTTTTTTTGAGGAATTTCTAATCTTCTATCCGAAGAAGCATCCAACCAAACAGCATGTCCACCTCCTGTATCAATGAGTAATTTTACAGGAATGGTTGTGGTATCTATTTGAATAGAGTCCGTAGCATTGATAGCTTCCGAATTTTGCTGTAAATTTGCCCATATATAAGGCTTTAGATTAATAATTTCGATAGGAATAATTATATCTTTTTTGTGTGATTTATACTTATATTTATTTTTATTATAAAATGTAATTGTTTTACTTTCATAATTTACCTTTACTACAAAATCAGCAAAAATACCATACCCCATGATGCCATGAATACGCATTCCGAAACGAGAAGACAAATGAAAAATATCTTCCTTCAAGATAAGTAAATCTTGATGATGTCCTATAATTCCAGAAATATTAAAATTATTATTAGGAGAGGCATAAGCCATTAGTTTTTCGCCTGAACCCAAACCAGAAAGTTCTATTTCTTTGAGATAGTTTACTTGCAGTTTGTCACCTACACCAAGTTCAGTAATAAGCATATTTTGCACACCACTGTCTAAAATAAAATGAAGTGTATCCGAATCGTTTATTTTTACAGGAATAACAATCAGATTATTGATTAATTTGAACTTCAAAATTAAAGCTCGTTTGTTTGGTCTATTAAAACTAAAACCATTAAAGGTGTCTCTTTGATGGCTTTTAGATAAGCTACAAGAACTTAGCAAAAAAATAAATACTATACAACTTAAAATAAAAAATGAGGAAAAAGTATAGCTGTAATCTATTTTTCTCTTAGAATATAGGAGTATATTTTTGTTCATAAAAATTAAATGAA
>DAIUBX010000137.1:2459-7483 GCA_036846465.1 Bernardetia sp. | reverse complement strand
ACCATCTGCACCGATGATAATATCTGACTTTACAGTATTTCTTTCATTATCTTTTCCATTTTCTTCACTTTCAAAAGTTGCTTTTACGTCTTTTATATCAATATCTTCACAACGCTGATTAAAATTGAATTTTACGCCATGTTCTTTTTCGGCTACGTCCATCAAAACTTCATTCAAAATAGCTCTTGAAACCGAATAAATCGCTTGATTTTCTTTCCCATATTGCTGAAAAGTGAGATTTCCTTCTGTGTCGTGCATCATTCGCCCATACATAGGCAAGGCAACATCTTTGATTCTTTTCTCAATTCCAGCTTCTTTCAAAGCTCTCCAGCCTCTATCACTCAACGCCAAATTGATAGAACGCCCACCAACTGCACCAATTTTGCGATAATCTGGACGACGCTCAAAAACCTCTACTTGGTGTCCTTTTTTTGCTAAAAAAATAGAAAGCAAAGAACCAACAAGACCAGCACCCACTAAAGTAACTTTTGAAGACATGTATTTATGTGTTTTTTTAGTTTTATAAAATAATTTACAATTTAAGGAAAGATTTTTTGAAAAGTTAGTCTGTGATTTAGTTTCTACTATAATTTTAACCTACTTGTTTTGATTTTGTAGAACAATTTAGTTTCAGAAAATGATATAAAGCATCAAAAATTAATTAAAAAAACAAATTATGGATTTATTCAATCAATCTTCATTTCAAAATAAATTGCCCTTTCAATTACCTCAAAAAGAAGGCTATTCATATTCGTTTGATGAAACTAATTTTATTTTTGATATTACTATTCCGAATGGACAACTGATTTTTGTGCCTAATTTTTTTGATGAGAATTTGAGTGCTGAAATAATGGATTATTTTTTAGAAAGTGAAAATAATTTAAACAGGAAAATGACTAACTGGAGAAATTTTGAAAAAGAAAAGCTATCAGAAATAAAGTTTAGAAACATAAATTGGACACACGACCAAATCAAAATATTTGGCAAACAGCTTTTTGTTCCTCGTTTTTCAGCTTGGTATGGAGATGAAAATGCAGCTTATTCATATTCTGGTTTAAAATTAAAACCAAATCCGTGGAATGAAAAATTGTTATTTATTAAAAGTAAAATTGAAGAATTGATTAATTTTCAAAAACAGGAAGAGAAAAATATAAAATTCAATAGTGTTTTATTAAATTGGTACAGAGATGGACAAGACTCAATGGGTTGGCATAGTGATAATGAAAAAGAATTAGGTAAAAATCCTCTCATTGCTTCGGTCAATTTTGGGGCTACTCGTCGTTTTTTGCTTCGCCAAATTGATAAAACTGATGACAAAAAAGAAAAACTAGAATTTCCTTTAACTAATGGTTCGCTCTTAATTATGGCAGGACAAATTCAACATTTTTGGCAGCATTCCATTCCAAAAGAATCTAAAATCAATGAAAATAGAGTAAATTTGACTTTTAGAGTTATTAGGAATTAGGGGCGAGGAATTAGAAGGCGAGAGAATTGAAAATAACAAAAATAGTATCAACCAATTATTATTGACTTACTTTTTAAAAAAGTATTGTAGTCAAACTAACTGATATTTCATTCTCTGTGTTCTCTGTAACTCTGTGTTTAATAAAAATACATATAGTCAATAAAAAACGTTGATAATGGTCATCATCTGATTTTAGCAATCGTTTGATACAAAAGTTTTTTTTACCTTCGTTTGTGATAAAAGAATAACAAAAATCTTCCAATAAATAAAAATGAACAATACAGAAAACAATAAAATACTTTTACTAATTTTAGACGGCTGGGGAATTGCAGAAGACAAAACCGTTTCAGCGATTGATGCAGCAAATACACCTTTTGTAGATAGTTTATATATCAATTATCCCAATTCAAGACTCCGAACGGATGGCGAATTTGTAGGGCTTCCTGAAGGACAAATGGGGAATTCGGAAGTTGGACACATGAATATTGGTGCAGGACGAGTCGTTTATCAAAATTTAGCTCGTATAAATGTTGCTATAAAAAATAATGAATTAGATAAAAACGAAGTTTTGCAAAATGCGTTCAAATACGCAAAAGAGAAAAATGTAAAACTACATTTTGTAGGTTTGATTTCAGAAGGTGGCGTTCATTCTCATTCTTCTCACTTGAAAGCTCTTACTACACTTGCTACTGAGGCTGGTTTGAAAGATGTTTTTATTCACGGTTTTACAGATGGAAGAGATACAGACCCAAATTCTGGAGAAGGGTTTTTGATCGATTTAGAAAATCATTTGAAAACTACAAATGCAAAAATTGCTTCTCTTGTTGGTCGTTATTATGCAATGGATAGAGATAATCGTTGGGAAAGAATAAAATTATCTTACGATGCAATGGTATATGGAGATGGAAAAAAAGTGAAAAATGTAGTTTCTGCTTTAAAAGAATCCTACAAGGAAGGAATTACAGATGAATTTTTGCAACCAATCATTATAACAGATGAGCAAAATCAGCCTTTAGCTAAAATAGAAAAAGACGATGTAGTCATTGCTTTTAATTTCCGTACAGATAGATGTAGAGAAATAACACAGGCTCTTTGTCAGCAAGATTTTGAAGAGCAAAATATGAAAAAACTAGATTTGTATTATGTTACGATGACTAATTACAATAAAAAATTTGAAAATGTAAAAGTCATTTTTGATGATATAAATCTGAATAATACCTTAGGCAAAGTTTTGGAAAATAATAATAAAACTCAACTTCGTGCAGCCGAAACTGAAAAATATCCTCACGTTACTTTCTTTTTTTCAGGGGGAAGAGAAAAGCCATTTGAAGGCGAAAACAGAATAATGTGTGCTTCTCCAAAAGTAGCGACGTATGATTTACAGCCCGAAATGAGTGCTTTTGAGCTAAAAGATAAAGTTATAAATGACTTAAATCAAAACAAACCTGATTTTGTCTGTCTAAATTTTGCTAATCCTGATATGGTCGGACATACAGGAGTTTTCGAAGCTGCTGTAAAAGCCTGTGAAACGGTCGATGTTTGTGCAAAAGAAGTTTCTGAAATGGCTTTAAAAAATGGCTATCAAGTCATTATTATTGCAGACCATGGAAATGCCGACAAAATGAAAAACGAAGACGGAACGCCCAATACAGCCCACACAACAAATGCAGTTCCGATGTTTTTGCTTTCACAAGATTCTATAAAAAATAAGTATTCTCTCAAAGATGGAAAACTAGGAGATATTGCGCCTACTATTCTGACTTTGATGAATGTAAAAATTCCAAAAGAAATGACTGGAGAAGTGCTTGTTTAGCTAAGGTTTTTAAGGACATTAAAACAAAATATATGTTATGAAAGTCTGTATTTTTTATTCTCTGATTTTTATACTTGTCTGTATTTCTTGCAGTCCTAAACCTAAACCTTTTCCAAGTGAAGGATTCAATAATTTGTCGGATTCTATGGAATTTGTTTTACAAAAAAATCAATTTTATATACAAGAACCAAAATCTGGCGAATGGTTGGAACGCAACAAAGAAAGAGGGCAAACTTTTACACAGTATTGGAATAAAAATAATACTATTCAACCTGTTCGAACTACTGAACAAAGAAAAAAAATCTATCTTCAATTGTATGGAGATTTTGATGAAACACAGTTTCGTCTGATGGATTCGGTGCAGCGTTTTTTATCTATTTTTTATGAATTACCTATTGAGCGATTAGAACCCAAAAAACTAGATTCTACTCAGTTAGATACGGCAAATTGGAGAGTACATCTGCAAAATGGTTTTCAAGTAAGAACTGGTTTTTTATTGGATTCTTTAGAAAAAAACTTGCCTAGTGATGGTGTTTTGTTGGTTGCTTTTACTACAAATGATTTGTATCCGAGTCAGAAATGGAATTTTGTTTTTGGACAAGCACGTTTGCATGATAGAGTAGGAATTTGGTCGATGGCTCGTTTTGGAGATAAAGATTTGATAAATCAAGATATTGATGCCTTTAATTTGGCTTTACAACGAACTTGTAAAACGGCTGTTCATGAAATTGGTCATATTTTTTCGCTTCAACATTGTATCTTTTATCGTTGTGCGATGCAAGGTGCTAATAATTTGACAGAATTAGACGGACATCCATTGTATTTTTGTCCCGTTTGTGATTCCAAAATTATATCAAATTTAAAACTTCCTTTATCAAAACGTTATGAAAATCTAGCTGCCTTTTGGAAAAATCAACAGCAGCTAGAAACAAGTAATTATTATAGAAAATCAGCTTTGGGAATGAAGAGATTAGAGAAATAAAGTCAGAAGTAAGAATTAAAATTACTTCTGACTTCTAAAATCTGACTTCTAACTTTATTTATTTCCATTCAATTTCAAAACCACCTATATCATCTATATAAATTGTAGAAAAATTGGTGTCTTTTGGTCTCTTGATAGTGATTTTGAGGTCTTTTTTATTGGCAGCTTTTTCAGAATCTTGTTCTATGACAATGCGTTTGTCTTGCTTATGAAATACGAGATAGCGTTTTGCTGCTGGTAAATCAAACTTGAAAGTATCGCTTTTTTCTTCTATTTTTTTGATAGTCGATTTCAAAGTTTTTCCTTCTAATATTTTGATTGCATTTGATGCTTTCGGAATTCCGTAGCCTATAAAGTTATTTCCAAAGGGATATAAATTAGCCGATTTCTCTATTGTTTCGAAGATTTCTTTGTTAGTTGCCTTTGGATTTTTTTGCCATAAACAAGCTGCAAAACCTGTGATATTTGGTGCAGAAAAAGATGTTCCTGTGAGAGAATAACAAGCTACATTTGGCTTCAAAAATTCTACAAAATCTGCTCCTATGCTACTATAACCCATTTTTAGACCTGCTCCATTGGTTGCACCAATAGAAAGAGCAAACGGACTATCCCCAGGGGTAGAGACAATTTTCCAATCATCCCAACCTTCATTTCCAGCCGAAACAACTATCAAAATTCCTTTTTCATTGAAAGCCATATTTACAGCTTTACTCACAACACTTGTTTTGCCGTCCATTTGAGAGGTTGCATAGTTATCTTTATCG
>DAIUBX010000137.1:0-2449 GCA_036846465.1 Bernardetia sp. | reverse complement strand
GTCATCAAAACCAACCGAATAACCAAGTGAAGTATTGATAAGTTTTACACCTGCGCTGTCCATCCATTCCATAGCTGCCACCCAAAAATCTTCTTCTGAGCGAGTTTCTGTTACACCGTGGTCAGTTCTAGCCAAATAAAACTGTGCTTCTGAGGCTGCTCCAACTTGATTTGAATCGTCTTTGTTGTCACTATAGCCTCCTATCATTTCTAAAACAGTTTTTCCATGCGAATCGTCAGAGGTTTCCTTTTCTCTAAAAAGGTCTTTTTGTTTTGGATTGACAAAATCACGCATTCCTAAAATACGACTGTTATCCAAATGCTGTAAATAATTGCTTTTATCACTTCCATAAAATCCTGCATCAATGACACCGATTACAACACCTTTTCCTGTCAAATTTTCTTTTTGAAAAACTGAAAGTTCTAGTTGTTCCATTGCTTTTTCCATTTCTTTTTTTTGTATTGTGGTATAAGATAATGGTTTCCACTTTGTTGTCAAGGCTTGTAAATGTGTTACAAAAGATAAATTTTGAATTCGTTGCGCTTCTTCTTCATTAAGATAAATAGAAACAGCATTGAGCCATTTTGATTTTATGATTGCTTTGTCAGTAACAGAATTTTCTACCTCGTTTACAAATTTTTCAGAAACTGAAATATCACTATATTGCCACAGAGGAAGGTTTTGTGAAATTCTATTTTCTATAGTTTTGTTTGAAATGGCAGTCGTATAATTATAGTTTGTGGTATCTTTTTGAGAAAAGAAAACCCAGTATTTTGTCTTTTCAGAATGAGTTGAATAAGAAAAATCTTGAGCAGAAACCAAAAAAACAAACATAAATTGCATAAATACAAAAAATAATGCAGCCAAAAACGGATAGTTACGTATATTCATAGGAGAGGTTTTGATAAAGAAGTTAGAAGGTAAGTAGAGCTTAATTATAGTTTTGAGAGCTTTAATACTCAAATTTAGTTTATTTCATTCATAATTTGTTCCAAAATGCGTTTTAGGTCAATTAATTCTTATCAGATTAGAGAAGAAAAGCATCAACATTTTTTATTGGAAGAGAGAAATGACCCTGTTACAGGCGATAGCTTTTCGGAAGGTGATGAGGTGGTTTTTTGTAGTGTCTGTAAATCTGCATTTTTGAAAGATTCTTGGGTATATATGGGAAACAAACACTGTGACCAACGTTTGACCTTGCCGATTTTTCCAAAATCTAAAAGATTGACACTTCAAAAACCGATTGAATTACCTTTTGTTTTTGTAAGTTCTGACCAACGTAGTTCTGCATTTTTTGTGGATATACTTATTTTGACACTTTTTTGTATTTCCCTAGCTGCAATAGTTGCAATAAGTTTTAAAGGTCAATTTACAAATAACCCTTATCTTTATTTTCTACTTGGTTTTGTATTATTTATTTTTAGAGATAGTATTTTGATAAATACAAGTATTGGAAAAGCAGCTCAGGAACTCTATTTTATTGATGTAACTACAAATCTTCCTGCAACTTTTTGGCAAACATTAGGGAGAAATTTGCTCTATTGGGTAATAAATGGAATTTTTGCTCTAGTATTCATTATCATAAAAGCATTAGAAACCGAAATAGAAGATATAACTCTATTTTATTTCTTTGCAGGATTAATTTTTTTAGGAATGCAGTTCATTTATATCAAGCATAATATAGAAAATAATTATTCATGGTTTGATAAATTGTTGGGAATACGATTAGTAAAGAGAAAATAAATGTTTAATTACGAATTACGAATTACGAATTTTTCCCATTAAAAAACTTTCGTTTACAATAACTATCAAAGAAACGCAGTTTCAGACTGCTAACTGCTAACTGCTTTAGAATTTGAATCTAAGAAATCCCAGTGCAAAAGAAATATTATTTCCACCTCCTTCTAGATCTCCAATAAAAGAAGAAATATCTTGCGTACTTATTCCAGCTTCATAATGTCCTCTACGCCCATGATAAATCAAACCCAAAGGAATATTGATATTAAAATCTTGATTTCCCCCTGTACTTATTCCAGATGAAATAGTAAGTAATTTGCTGATACGAAGGTCACCTCCAATAGCATATAGATTACTTGCCAAACTACCAGGTACATCTGAATTAATAGGAATTACAACATCAAAACCCAAATGAGCCGTTTTGAAAAACTCATAACTCGCACCTGCACGTACCATAGCAGGTAAATCATCTTCAAATTGTGCGCTACCTTCCCAAGAAAGAGCTGAACCATCGCCACCTAATTGAAACGTTGCTGGAGAATAATCAACAAAATTATAATTTTCAAAACCTGTTCCTTGTGTTTGAGCCAAAATTCCATCAGTCAGATTATATACATTTCCTGTCCACCTCATTTTTCCATAATTGACAAGCGAAGCACCTAAATACAAATTGCGCTTAATGACCACATTTATTCCAACATCAATTCCATAA
>DAIUBX010000136.1:5923-7516 GCA_036846465.1 Bernardetia sp. | reverse complement strand
TATTCAAAAATCAACTCTACACATTTTTTTCTGTCAATCTTATCTGTTTTTGTGAGCAAAAACTCTGAAAGATAAAATAACTGTTTTGGTGCATGATAAGCAGGAAGGTTTTTTTTGAGATGCTCTAAAAGGTCATTTTCAAATTTTTTGGCAAATGGCAGTCCTTCAATAATTAAGATTATTTTTTCTCCCAATACGTCATCAGAAATTGAAGAAATAAAAAAACGTTTTTGTAAATCTAATTCATAAAAAGCTCGTTCGATAAAACCTTCTATTTTTTCTGGAAAAACTTTTACTCCTCCTGTATTAATGGCAAAATCAGCACGACCAAGCCATTCGAATTCAGTTTCATTTTTGATTTCAACTAAATCATTTGTTATAATTTCTTTTCCTAATGTATGAGGCGCAGAAATAACCAGACAACCACGTTCATCAGTTTTTATTATCACATTTGGAAGTGTTTTGTAAGTATCTGAAATTTCTTTTTTTTCTTTATTTTTTCCGTTAAGTCTTTTGAGAGCAATATGTGTAACCGTCTCACTCATTCCATAAGTAGAGTAAATAGGAACTTTGTTTAGAGCTTTTATAGAGCGAATTTTTTTGAGAAGTGAATACGAAACAGGCGCACCACCTACAATAATAGCCTTCATCTGACATAAAATAGCAATTTTTTCAGGAGTTTCATCTAAAATAGTTTGGAGTTGCATCGGCACAAAAGCTGCAAAGTCAAACCACATTTTTTCATCAAAGTCTTCTAATGGATTACGTTTGGCTGGTACAATTATCATTTCAGCTTCTAATTCCATTCCACGAACCAACATCATTTTTCCTGCAATGTATTCTGTATTCAAACAAATTAAAAAGCGTTCATTTTGCTTCAAGTTTAATGCTTGGGCTGTTGCCAAAACGCTATTTTGCATCTGTTCTCTAGTGAGGGTAATTGGTTTTGGAATACCTGTCGAACCCGAAGTATGAACTACAAATTCATTTTTATTACTTTGCCATTCCAAACAAAAATTAATAACAAACTGGTTGTAAGAATTGCAAAGAACTGTTTGAGAAAGCTCCGAAATCGAAATTTTTTTTCCTATCTCACCTTTACAAATTTCAAGAGGAAAGTATAAAGTAGATTCTGATAAACTCATAGTAGTAGTTTTGGGTAAATGGGGAATAATCAAACTTATAAATGGTAATAGAAATATTCTATCTAAATTTTTTTAGAGTCTAATAATTAAAAAATGAATCTCATTATTATAATTTTACTACACAACCTATAATGATAATCATTTTTGAAAGAAGTAAAAATAAAAAATAACTATTAAATTGCTAAATTAAAAAATAATAAAAAACAAAATTTTTTTTAACCTGTCTTTAGTCAATGAGTTATAAATTATAAAAAAACTAACTTGCTTATTTTTGTAATTTTTTAATAAAATACATAACTTTGTAGAGTTGTGTTATCATTTGAATAAAATAACTATTTAGTTATTTTAGTAACAACTCCTGCACCGACTGTGCGGCCACCTTCACGAATAGCGAAGTTTAGACCTTGGTCCATAGCGATTGGTGCAAGCAACTTCACTTTGAAAGTTA
>DAIUBX010000136.1:967-5913 GCA_036846465.1 Bernardetia sp. | reverse complement strand
ATTGAAGTAATTTTTTTTGTTTTAAAGAATTAAAACAGAATATTATTTTATCTTTATAGTCTCCCTCTAAAAAGTAGAATCTATTTCGTAAAGATTTTACTCAAAAAAATAAATTAATTCAAACTATTTTTTATAAAAATAGTATAAACAATATTCTTATGTTCCTTACCTTTGAAAAAATGCCTTCTTATTCTCGTCTTTGGATTTATCAATCTGATAGAGAACTTACAGATAGTGAAGTAGTAGAAATTACAAATGTTTTGACAGATTTTATTAATAATTGGCAAGCACACGGAAACTCTTTAGTTTCTTCTTTCGAGATTCGCTATAATCGCTTTTTAATTTTGGCAGTTAATGAAGAACTTACAAAAGCAACAGGTTGTTCTATCGACAAATCAGTCGAACTCATGAAAGCAATTGAAGGCAAGTTTAAAATCTCTCTTTTTGATAGAACTAAAGTAGCTTATTTTGATACAGAAAGTAAAATTGTTACTACTTCACTTTCCAAAATTAAAGAATTAGTACACGAACAAAAAATTACTTCTGATACAATTATTTTTGATAATCTAGTCCAGATAAAAGAACAATTAGATTCTCAATGGAAAAATCAAGCTTCTAATACGTGGCTTAAACGTTATTTTCAAAATGTTCTTTCTTAAAGTTTGATAATTTTTGTGGAGGTTGTTGGTGAGACACCAACAACGGCAAAGGTAAAACACAATTTTATTACACAACCAATATTCAAGGAAAGAAAAAACCTTATTTCAATAAAGAAATAAGGTTTTTTTATATGCTAAAAAATAAACTAATTTATTCTATTGAATTATTATTTACTTTCATCACTTTTCATATCATCTTTCAACTGAGAAAGTGCAGAATTTTCTCCTAGAGAGCTAGTAGTTTCTAAATCTTTAGATTTTTTCATGTCTTTAGATTTTGAAGTTGTTTCTTCACTTGCTTCTCCTTTAGGAGTCTTTGCTTTCTTTGCAGGAGCAGGAGTAGCCGTTTCTTCTTTTCCACTACGGTAAGTAGCTACGTGAGAAAGGATAATGCGTTGCTCGTCTTTAGAAAACTCTACTACTTTGAAATCTAAGTTGTTTCCAACTTCAGCAGTTTTGCCTGTTTCTTCCAAAGTAAGGTGTTTTGTAGAAGCAAATCCTTGTACACCGTAAGGAAGTTCGATGTTTGCACCTTTGTCATTTTTGTTCACTAAAGTACCTTTGTGTACACTGTTTGGTGTAAAGATAGTTTCGAAAGTATCCCAAGGATTTTCTTCCATGTGTTTATGGCTAAGAGCCAAACGACGTTGTTCTGTATCTAATTCTAATACTTGAACTTCTAATTTTTCGTTTACTTTGATAAATTCAGATGGGTGTTTGAATTTACGAGTCCAAGAAAGGTCAGAAATATGAACAAGTCCGTCAATTCCTTCTTCTAATTCTAAGAATAAACCATAATTAGTAAGATTACGAACAGTACCTGTATGACGTTGTCCAGAAGCGTATTTAGTTTTAACTTCTTCTTTCGTCCAAGGATCTTCAGTAAGTTGTTTGATGCCTAATGACATTTTGCGTTCTTCACGGTCAATAGTCAAGATAACTGCATCTACTGTGTCATTGATACTCAAGAACTCTTGTGGGTTACGCAAGTGTTGTGACCAAGACATTTCAGAAACGTGAATCAAACCTTCAACACCTGGTTTGATTTCTAAGAATGCACCATAATCAGCAACATTCACAATACGTCCACTTACTTTTGTACCTACTTCTAAACCAGCTTCAAGCGAATCCCAAGGATGCTCTTGAAGTTGTTTCATACCAAGTGAAATACGTTTTTTGTCATCATCAAAGTCAAGAACAACAACATTAAGTTTGTGATCCAACTCTAATACTTCGTTTGGATGACTAATACGTCCCCAAGAAATATCAGTAATGTGAAGTAATCCATCTACGCCACCCAAGTCAACAAAAGCACCAAAGTTAGTGATATTTTTAACCACACCTTCTAATACTTGTCCTCTTTCAAGATTGTCAAGGATTTGTAAACGTTGTTTTTCAAGATCTTTCTCAATAAGAACTTTATGAGAAACTACTACGTTATCATTTGCGTAGTTGATTTTGACAACTTTCAATTCCATTTTCTTATCTACATATACATCAAAATCACGAATTGGCTTAACGTCAATTTGTGAACCTGGTAAAAATGCTTCAATACCAAAAATATCTGCAATCAAACCACCTTTTGTACGGCGTTTGATGATACCTTCAATAACTTCGTCACCTTGATGTGACTGCTCAATTTTTTTCCACGCCTGAAGAGCCATAGCTTTACGACGAGAAAGTAAAATTTGTCCGTTTGCGTCTTCTTGTTTCTCTACATAAACAGTTACTTGGTCACCAGCTTTAAGTTCTGGTAAATCTCTAAATTCTGAAAGAGATACAAGTCCGTCTGATTTATGTCCAATATTTACGATAGCCTCACGATCTGTGATGCCTACGATTGTACCTGTAACTAATTCGTTTTCTGAAAAAGTAGTAAGTGTTTCTTCGTAAAGGTCTGCTAGTTGTTGCTGACGAGCGTCTTTATAACCTGAACCAAAGCCAGATTTGTTAGACTCTAATTCGTCCCAATTGATTTCGCCTGCTGAAATGTTTGAATTACTCATATAATAAAATAAAGAGGCAACAATTGTTTTCAGGCTTGTTGGAGTGCCTGCCTTTGTAACATGTTTTTACATTAAAAAAATGAGAAATTATGTTGAAAGGTGTTTAATTAACTGTGAGAAAATAATTTGATTAAAATTCATTTTTAAGGAAGAAATAAACACATATAAATCTCTCTAAATGATTGATTTACAGAAATTTAGCAACCTCTTTAGAAATGAATTACAAAGATAGGTATTTTTGGTAGGAAATGGAAATTTTGATTGTGTATTTATATCATCTAATCAGTATTTTTTGTTTTATACAGTTATCTAACTACCAGTAAATTAAAATATTACAATTTTTATTTTGATGCTCTCTACTCAAAAAACTCTACTTTCTGTGATTTGTATAATTATTTTTAATCATAATGCAACTAAAATAGGAATAGCTAGGCTCTTTCATAAGAATAAGGTTGCAAATACATTTACCACCAAGTAAAGCTAGTTATTAAAAATGCAATAATTTAAAAAATCTCATGTGTTGTTTTTTAACAGCTATAAGCCAAACAAGCTACAAACGTGTAAAATTATTGTACTATTCCTTTATTTATAGGATTCTACCTATGAAAATGCTACGTAAATTCAATCAATAATGATTGGAAAATAGAATTATACCAATATAGTTAATATAATTACTTGTTTTTTGCTATTTATTACTCTTACCTTTGTGTCTTCAAAAAAATACCTTCCAATAATTATTTATTCAAAAACCAAATACAATTAAAATTTTATTGTATTATTTAACCTTTTTTTATTATGAAAATGAAATATTTAATTTTTGCACTCCTCACAGCAGCAAGTGCAAGTTCATTTACTGGTTGTAATGAGAGTACGCCTACACCAGAAGAGCCTATCAATGACTATGATCATTTACTGTACTGTACACCATGTGAAAATGAAAGAGTAGTAGATACGCTCATCAATCAAGAGGCTACTGTTGTAACATTTCTTAGTGGACATCCCAAAGAAGAAAATATATACATATTATCCACTCAAAAATCGTATGAAAATGGTAGTTATGCTGTTAGCATAGATAGTATTCTCATTCCGTGTCCACCTTTACCAAAGGAATTTAGAAAAGTAGGAACAAAAGTACGTGTTGATTTACATCGTACAAATTGTAGAGGTATATTAATCCCAGCAGATGCTCGTAGTGGATTTGGAACAAAGACAGAACTTATTTCTATTAAATCAAATTAAAAATTTCAACAATTAAACTCTCAAATAAAATGAAAAAGATATTATTTTTAACACTAATGTTTCTAGTTTGCCATTCTAATTACTTATTTGCACAAAAAAGTTGTGGCTCAGAATTAGATATAGAAGAACTACAAAAAAGTGACCCAAAACGTTACGAACAAATTATGCAATTCAACAAATTTGTTGAACAGTATAGTTCAAATACAAATAGTAATGAAAGAGTAATCGATCCAAATGGAACGATTATTATTCCAGTCGTTTTTCACTTGCTCTATGATGGCAACGCATTACTTTTAAATCCCTCGGATGCTCGTGTACAAACTCAAATAGCTATTCTGAATGAAGATTTTCGTCGTCTTAATGCTGACCGTGTCAATACACCTATTCCATTTCAAAGCGTGGCTGCTGATGTAAATATTGAATTCAGATTGGCTTGTATAGACCCTAATGGAAATCCTACTACTGGTATTACTCGTAGGAATGTAGGAACTAGGATTTTTCGTGAAGTAAATAATGCTAGTGGTGTAAGAGATGAATTTGCAACTGGTATAAAATATACCAGTCAAGGAGGGCAAGATGCTTGGGCTACTGACAGGTATCTCAATATTTGGGTAGTAAGTCGTATGGAAACATTTGAAAGTGATAGGTGGCAAGATTTATTAGGTTATGGTACATTTCCAGATAAATATCAAACTTCTCCTAATACAGATGGTGTAGCTATCCTAGCTAGTAGAATGGGTAGAGGTTTGGGTGCTAGTGCATTAGGAAGAACAGCCACCCATGAAGTAGGTCATTGGTGAGGACTCTTTCACACTTGGGGAAGAGCAGGTTCTTGTGGAGATGGTAATGACGGTGATTATGTTTCAGACACTCCTGTTCAAGCAAATCCTTCACCACCTAGTGGTCTTTGTCCTACTTTCCCTCGTGTAATATGTCCTAATACAGGAGCTAATGGAGAAATGTTTATGAACTATATGGATTACAGCCCAGATTTTTGTATGAATCTATTTACAAATGGACAGAAAGCAAGAGTGCGAGCAGT
>DAIUBX010000136.1:0-957 GCA_036846465.1 Bernardetia sp. | reverse complement strand
TTTCTGGACAATTTGGTTATAGAGCAAATTTCATAAATAACTATTTCAAAATAAAAGATATTGATATGACTACATGTAGTAACAATACAATTACTGTAAAGTTGCAAAATGTACACTGTTTGCCTGTGAATTGGGTAGTGAGTGGAGGCACAAAAGTGAGTGAGAACAGTCAAGGAGTTACGATTACAGGTAATGGAAACGTAACAGTTACGGCTACTTCTGGAAATTATACAGATACTAAGACGTTTTATTTGGGTACTAATATTACCACTTCTGATTTCGGAAGGCAGTTTTGTAAAACTCGTTATTACGAACTTCAAAACTATATCGAATTTGAAGGAAATGGTTTTGCACCTTTGAGTGCTAACTTTCAAATAGAAAAATCAATAAATTCTATTAATTTCGCTTATTATCTTTCCCAAAACAAAATGTTTATTCAACCTCATACAGTAGGTATTATTTCGTTTAGAGTTCGTGTAATGGGTTATTGTGGTTGGTCAGCTTGGAAACTCTTTCAATGCGATGTTGTAAATTGTAGTGGTGGAGGGTTTTTTAGAGCCTATCCAAATCCTGCCAAAGATAGCTTTACTTTAGATTTTGAGTCAGAAGACGAAAATCAGAAGCGTATTTTGGTTGATGATTTGAAAATAGAACTTTATAATTCCTACCAAAAGCTAGTTTTTGAAACGGTTTTGAAGAAAGAAGAAAACGAGAAAAAATTAAAAATAGATGTCAGTAGATTTCCTCACGGAGTGTATTATTTGAAGGTAATTGATGATAAAAAAGTCTGTACAGAAAGAATATTGATAGGCAAATAAGAAAACAGGAAAAATAATAAGAAAATTAAAAACCTTTACTAGAATAGCTCTAGCAAAGGCTTTTTACTTGTTAAAAGAAAAATCTAAAAAAATACCTAGGTTAATCGCATCTAATTTGGATGTTTTTCACCTTTTAGCG
>DAIUBX010000135.1:0-7550 GCA_036846465.1 Bernardetia sp. | reverse complement strand
ATAACAAATCTTGAGCAAAAACAGTTTGATAGATGGAGAGAAAAACGAACAGAAAGAAAGAAAGACGAAAAAAAACAAATACTTTTTTTAGAGAAATGGATAGAAATTTCATTTTTTGGATAGAATTCAATTTTAGACAATAATGACAAATAAACTTTATTCAAAGGTATTACATTATTTTTGATTCTGCTTTTTTGATTTACTTAGTTTTCTTTATTTGATGTTATTTTATCACTAATTTACCTTTTTAAACTTTAAAATTTTACAATTATGGAATACAAAAATCCACTTCAACTCATTGATAATCTTGTCGGACAAGCCAATGAATACCTTACTAATCAGATGGTTATTAGCCGTCCTGCTGTAAATGTTTCGGAAACTGAACATTCATATTGTGTTCAACTTGCAGCACCGGGGCTAAAAAAAGAAGATTTTGAAATTGATCTTTCTGAAGGAAATCTGACTATTTCAGCAAATAAAGGACACGAAACGACAGCTTCTACGGGAAAGAAATTTACTCGTAGAGAATATAGTTTTTCACAATTCAAACGTACTTTTTCGCTCCCTTCTCACGTCAATACAGACAAAGTGGCAGCAAAATATGAAGACGGAATTTTGGAGATAATTTTGCCTTTTATGAATAAAGAAACTCAAGCAGAAATTAGAAAAGTAAAGATTGACTAAAAATTCAATTACGAATGTGGAATTACGAATTAAATTATACACGTAATTCGTAATTTTCAATTGACTTCTAATAAATTCATAAAATATAAATAATCAATTTTTTAAACATTTTTTCATTACCATTTTTTTAGGATACTCTAGATAATTTATTATGGATTATTACAATACATTAGGAATAACAAAAACGGCATCAGCAGACGAAATAAAAAAGGCATTTCGCAAACTTGCCATAAAATACCATCCAGATAAAAATACGGACAATCCCAATGCTGAAAAGAAATTTAAAGAAATAAACGAAGCCTACGAAACGCTAAAAGACCCAGAAAAGCGTAAAAAGTACGACCAACACGGCAAAGATTACCAAAAATATGAAGGTGCAGGATCTGGTGCTGGACACTATGACTTTGGTGGAAATAAAAATGGTGGGGGTTATGCTCAATATGAAACTAATTTTGATGATGCTTTTGGTCAAGGAGGTTTTAGTAGTTTTTTTGAGCAGATGTTTGGTGGTGCTGGTGGTTTTGGCTCTGCATCAGCAGGACGAGATTTGGAAGCTGAGATGACAATTACGTTGCAGGAAGCGTATTTTGGAACTACTCGTACAATCAGCGTAAATCAACAACAACTTCGAATCGATATAAAAGCAGGAACGACAGACAACAAAAAATTAAGACTAAAAGGAAAAGGAGAAAAAGGCTCAAACGGACAAAGTGGAGATTTGTATATTTATGTAAAAGTAGAAAAACACCCAACCTTTGAACGAAAAGGAGATGATTTGTGCTGTAATATAAAAGTAGATTTGTATGCTGCCGTTTTGGGTGGAAAAGTCCAAATACCAACTATAAAAGGAAGTCCGATAAATATTCCAATTCCGAAAGGCGCACAAAATGGACAAAAATTAAGACTCAAAAACTTAGGAATGCCTTTGTATGGAAAATCGGATAAGTTTGGAGATATGTTTGTCAAACTGCGTATAGAAATTCCAACAAAATTGAGTGATAAAGAAGAATCTTTATTTAAAGAGCTTAGTAGATTAAAAGATTAATTAACATTTACCTATGAATTTTATATTTCAATGTAATAAAAGCGTGATAAAATGTTGATTAGATAAATTTTTTATTGCAGATTTAACTTAGAGTGTGTATTTTGCAGAGCTTTGTAATCGTAAGTGGGGTATTTTTTACTAAATAGTTAATTAATTAAATTATTATTTATTACTTTTACAAATCTTACAAAGATAGATAGTAGAATTTTTTTTGCTTTATCTATAGTTTATGCACCCTTAATAGAAATTGTCATGTCTTCTAATGTACGCACGTATGTCATGCTTCACATGATTGTACTATTGAGTAGTTTTATTCCCTCAATAGTACTTTTGATTGATGTACCAGCTATCGAACTGCTTTTTTTGCGTACTTTATTTGCTTTTGTGATGTTATTAATCTTGATGAATAAGAGAGCATCACCAAATCTATTCACAAGAAAGGCAATTTTTCACATGTTGGGTTCTGGAATATTAGTTTTTCTTTACTGGGGATTATCTTTTATTTCTGCTAAAATATCAACAGCTTCAGTTTGTTTGGTTGGAATGGCAACTACTTCTCTTTGGATTAGCTTTTTAGACCCTCTTTTATCAAAACGTAAAAGTCGTCCATTTCAAGTTTTGGTAGGAATGAATGCTATTTTAGGTATTTATATTATTTTCAATTCCGATTTTGATTATGGCTGGGGACTTGCTGTAGGAATTATAGGAGCTATTTTTGGCGCATTACTTACCATTTATAATGCAAAACTTGCTCATCAGCACGATGCATCTATAGTTACTTTCTATCAAATGGGAGGGGCACTTATTAGTACTACTTTATTCTTACCTTTTTATTATTATTTTTTCTTAGTTCCTGAGGGGAAATCATTTCAATTTGAGGCAAGTCCTACGGATTATATGCTAATTTTAGGACTTGCTTTTGTATTTTCGATTTACGCCTATTCTATTTTTATAAGTATTATGAAATCCATTCCTCCTTTTACGGTGGCTTTGGTTAGTAATCTGAATCCTGTTTATGGAACGGCTGCTGCTATTTTACTCTTTCAAGAAAATGTTGTGAATACAGGTTTTTATATCGGAACAGGCTTGTTACTTCTATCTGTATTTACTTATCCAATATTGAGTGATTATATGAAAAACTACAAAAAAAACAAGATAGAGAGTTTAAAGTCACAAGAAGTAAAAAAACAGAAGAAATTTGTTACAGAAGAATAATTTTTTCACAAAAATAGTTTTGGACTATGCCCAAGTTTGGTCACTTCTAAAAAGAGAAATCTCGTCATTTTGAAGGGATAATTCTTTACAAATCTTTTTTGTACTTGGACGCTGGAGTAGAAATAAAGTAAGAATACTCATAACAACAAAGGCAAATTCTATTTTACCAGTCATATAATATCCAAGTGCTGCAAAAACACTTGAAAAAGCAGGAAGTGTATATCTATAACTAGAGGCACGAAGAAAACGCTGAATTTTCCAACGTAAAAGCACCTGTGCTTTAGCATCTGGAATACGTCTCTTGTAGATAAAAAATCCTGAAAGAGCTACTCCTATACAAGAGATAGCTAGTAGCCAAACAAACCAGCCTGGAAAAATTACATAAGGAGAAACATAACTATTAGGCTTTTGATAACGACCTAATCCAAAAAAGAGTAAAATAAGAGGAGCTGAAACAGAAGAATAAAACAAAATGCCTAATCGATACACAAAATCAGCACGTCTAGTAACACCAAAAAAACCTTTCTTTTTTTGCATAAACTAATTATAAGTAAAAATAGTAAGTAATTGAACGAGGATTTATGTAAATAGTTGTATAGGCAGTTTTGGTAGGTTTAGATATTTATAACTAATCAACTGTAAGACAATATCTACACCAAAAGTATTAAAAAACAATAAATAGCTAACTATTTTTTCTGTTTTTTTCGATAAACTAAAACTAAAACACTGTGAATAAGACTTTAAGACAAAAAAAATCTTGTTTTTATCTATTCACTTTGTTGTGGAATAGATAAAAACAAGACTAAACTATTTTTTGAATTAATTAAGTTTACTATTCTGTTTGTACTTCTATAAAACTAAGTAATTCCATTTCACCAGAAGGACTATATTGATATTGATAAAAACCTTCCTCAGCAATAAGCAAAAGTAAACCATTGAAAGGAATTACATCCCTTGCTTTTATATCTCTAAATTGATGTAAAAGTTGGATTCGGTCAGGTGTAAAGGTAACATCAAAAACTTTCAAACCAGCATTTCCATCACAAACAAAGAGCAAGTCATCATCTATTCCTAACCCATAAGGATTTTCTAAAGCATATTGATTGACTGCAAAAGGTTGTTCAGGATTAGTAACGTTGATTACCTCTAGTTGGTCTATTTGAACTGTATTTCGACAAGCTGTTCCTGAACGAATTGTTACATAGGCATAATTTCCTTGAACTACCACAGGATCACAAGCCTGTACATGCTCATACATAGAAACATAACGAGGCGCAGAAGGATTTGAAATATCATAAATCAACATTCCTGTTTGAGTTCCCAAGTATAAAAAGTTATTATATGGAAAAACAGTTTCTACTCCACTTATCAAACCAACAGTTTGTTCAAAAATGGGGTTGGTATTCTCTGCAATATCAAAAACACGCATTTGGTCATTATCTATGGTATAGAGTTTTTCGCCTACCACCGTAAAACGAGCCAAAGAGCCTCCTCTACCTCCATTATTCACAGATTCTACACTATTATCAGAAAAATTGTCTTTTTCACAACTACTAAAAGCAAGTATTAGAAACCCCAAAAGTATATATATATTATTTTTCATTTATTTTAAATTTAATTTATTGTTAATTATTAATTAGTTTTTTGTAATATTTAAGAATAAAAATTAGATAAATTACTATTTTCAAACATTCAATTAATTGTCGATCAATGAGTTAAATTCGTAATTTTTAATTCGTAATTATTCCTTAGTCATTTTTTATCCAATTAATAATATACCCTTTACTAGCATCATATTCAAAGTCTCCTCCATCTGGTGGCAATACTTGATTGGCTTCTGGAAAACTTTCTTCTATTCGTTTCAAGACTTGAATAGTCGGAAGATTTGAAATATCGATAGCTACCAAGTCAACAGCATTATCAGCATACAAAATATTTCCTTTTGTAGCCACATCTACATTGCCCGAAATAGCAATAAAACCAACATTTTTTGGGTCTCTAGGATTTCTGTTATCAATGACATGAACACCTTCGTATTGTTCTCCAACAAAAACATAAGAGCCTTTCATAAATATTTTTCCTGTATTTTTGAGGGGACGTGCATTTTCAAATTTTACAGAATTATTTAATTCTTGACGACTCATATACACAGGAGTATATTTTGTCTTAGAGGCAGGGTTTGAAGGGTCTTCTACATAAAAACAAGCTGCCAAACCAAACAGGACTATACTAAATAATACTAGTTGAAGTAGTTTATTAGGTATTATATGCGTAAATAATAAAGATTTTTTCATAAAATAAAAAGTTACTGTTTTTTTTAAGTCTTTCATTCAGTACGTGATTTTTTTCAAAATCGTTGCAATGGTTTTACCAAACAAATTTAGATTTTTTATAAAAAAAATAGCGTTTATTAAATTTTGATATATTCAGAATTTAATAAACGCTATTTTAATAGATTTTTGGATTAAATAGTCATAAATCTATTCTTCTTCGTCTTGTTTTTTATGTTTTTCTTTCAAAGAACCTGTTTTGGCATCTTGATTATTGATTTTTTTATCATAGAGCGTTTTGTCTAAGAATTTATTTATTTCTTCGGCATTGTATGAAGTTACGATTTCACCAAACTCATTGACATGAACATCTAAACCTTCTAGCTCTGGGTTTACTTTTAGTTTTTTATCTTTTTTCTTGCTCATAATTTTAATTATTTTGAATAAAAATAAACACTCTTTTAAGAGTGTAGGACATAAATAGGGAGTAATTTATAAATATAATAACTGAATAGCTCACAAATACGTTTCAAAACTATACGATAAATCAGTATTTTTTTATAAAATTGTCTTATTCTCACTTCAAACACACTTAATAATTGTAAATGGAACTATTTTTAATTGGATTTTTATTTTTTGTAGCGATGATTACGCTCACCATAGAAATTTTATCAGGCACTATCAAATTTGGTATAATCAGTCTTTTTATGACTCTTTTAGGAACTGCACTAACCTACTTCTCTTTTGGTGTAGATGCTTCTATTTGGACACTTTCTATTGCTTCTGTTTTTAATATTGGTGCAATTACGTACAGTGTACGCTCTAAATCTTGGGAAAAATTTACTCAAAAACAAATGATAGAAGGGAAGTATGACGACAAAGAAACAGAAAGAAAATTATTGCTTTATCCTGAGCAAAGAGGAAAAACAATTTCTAGTTTGCGTCCAAATGGAAGAGTAAATTTTGATGGTGAAATATTTGAAGTGCGTTCGCTCAATGGAGAGTTTATTGAATCTGGAAAAGAAGTATTGATTGCAAAAATAGAAGGTTCGAAAATATACGTGGTGCAGTTACCAGTCATTAGCAATCAGTAACCAGTTAATTTCTTTTGTGAAATAGTTTTTTTTTTGAAAAGCCCTTCACAAAAACACGCATTATTTGCTTTCAAAAAATTATCTTTGTGATAAATTAGAAAAAAACAGAAAATTTATTTTAAGTAATTCGAATTTTTAATCCTTTGTAGATTTTAATACTAATTACAACACATTTATAAACACACACAAAATTATGATTATTGGCGTTCCAATGGAAATCAAAACTGATGAGAGTCGTGTAGCTCTTACAGTGGGAGGAGTAACTGAATTAATTCATCACGGACATAGTGTATATGTACAAAAAGGAGCAGGTATTGGAAGTGGTTTTACAGATGAGGATTATAAAGCTGCAGGTGCTGAAATTTTACCTACCATTGAAGACGTATATGCGAAAGCAGATATGATAATGAAAGTAAAAGAGCCAATTGAGTCTGAATACAAACTTATCAGAGAAAATCAATTAGTATTTACTTATTTTCACTTTGCTTCTTCTGAACCTCTTACACATGCTATGATTAAAGCAAAGGCAATTTGCTTGGCATATGAAACTGTAGAACAAGCTGACCGTTCGCTTCCTCTTCTTGTACCAATGTCAGAAGTAGCAGGACGTATGTCTGTGCAACAAGGCGCAAAATATTTAGAGAAACCAATTAAAGGACGTGGGATTTTATTAGGTGGTGTGCCAGGTGTACAACCTGCAAAGGTTCTTGTTTTGGGTGGTGGTATTGTTGGAAAACAAGCTGCAAAAATGGCTGCTGGTTTGGGTGCTGATGTTACTATTATGGATGTTAGTTTGCCTCGTTTACGTCAATTAGACGATGTTATGGGAGCAAATGTAACTACCATTATGTCTAATAAATATAATATTGAACAAGCTATTCAAGAATCAGATTTGATTATTGGTGCTGTTTTGATTCCTGGTGCAAAAGCTCCTCGTCTTATCACTCGTGATATGCTTAAATTGATGCGTCCTGGTACTGTACTTGTTGATGTAGCAGTTGATCAAGGTGGTTGTTTCGAAACTACAAAAGCAACTACACACCGTGACCCTACTTACATTATTGATGATGTTGTTCATTATTGTGTAGCTAATATGCCAGGGGCTGTTCCTTATACTTCTACAGTTGCTCTTACTAATGCAACACTTCCTTATGCACTTCAATTAGCAAATAAAGGTTGGGTAAAAGCATGTAAAGAAAACAGAGAGTTATTATTAGGACTTAATATTGTTAAAGGTGATGT
>DAIUBX010000134.1:0-7551 GCA_036846465.1 Bernardetia sp. | reverse complement strand
CAAAAGTCTGTTTATTCATTGGATAAAGATTAAATGTTCCAATTCCTTTGGCTACTACTTTTCCTGTTTTTTTATTTTTTATATCACAAACAGTATGAACTAGACGGTTTCCAGTATGTTCTAGGTTTGCTTCTGCGATAAGCTCGTCGTGAAGTTTGACAGGAAGAAAATAATTGATTTTAAATTCAACTGTTGCACATAATTTTCCTTGTGCAAAGGCATAACTCAATGCCGAACCTCCAAGAGTTGCGTCCATAAGTCCTGCAATCACGCCTCCATGACAATGATTAGGCGCACTTTGATGTTTTTCTAAAACTTTCATTTCAGAAATTGCGTGTCCTACTTCAGGAATTTTTAAAGTCATTCCGTTATCTTTTGCAAAAGAATTGAATTGATTGTAAAGTTCAATTAATTGGTCATGATTTTTACTATCTGTAAAAAATGCTTTTTTTTCTTCTTTTGTGTTTTCCATAGCTAAATAATTATAAATTATTGGTGGTTAATTAGTAATGAATTACCATTTTTTGTTGTGATTCCGTGCTGATTTTAGAATCAAAATTAGATACACTCCTGATCATTATTTTATTAATAACCGTAATTTTTAATTCGTAATTATTTCTTACTTGCTTGAAACAAAATTTGTTTTTCTTTTTGTGTCAAAGATTCATAACCAGAATCTGAAATTTTATCTAAAATAGCATCAATTGTATTTTGTTCCTCGGCTGTTTTCTTAGCTCGTGCTTGTTTTTGGCTGTTTGCCTCATCTGCTTTTGCACTTGCGCCACCTCGGTAGGCTTTCATTTTGGGTTTTCTTGTGAAGATATTTTGAAAGAAAGTAATAACACTCACAACAGGTCTGCTCCAATCATTTCCTTTTTTGTATTGGATAATAAATAAATAACCTAACCCTGCACCTCCCAAGTGAGCCATATTTCCACCTGCATTTCCACCTGCCAACGAAACAAAAGAAAGAATAACATAACCAAGAGCAATCCATTTCAAACTTACTTCTCCTATCAAAAATAAGTTCATTTTCACATTAGGAAGTAATGTTCCTGCTGCCACCACAACTGCATAAACACCTGCTGAAGCTCCAATAAGTCCTAGAGTAGAACCACGAAGCTGGATGAAAAAAGGAACAAGATTATAAAGCATCAAAAATGCAACTGCACCAGCTAATATCCCCCAAATATAAAGCCCTAGTAAACGATTAGAACCAATTTCTGACACTACAATTTGCCCAAACCAATAAAGAATCAACATATTAAAAAGAATATGAAAAATATCTCCTAAAGAATGGGTAAAACCATACGTAATAAGTGTCCAAGGACGAAAAGCGAGTTCAGATATACTTGGAGGTAAATAAAAAGCCTTTACTGCAAATTCACTCAAAGCAGGTAAATTACCAAACTTTGCCACAATTATAATTGTCGCAAAAATAAGGTACAAAATTACATTTATCATCACGATACGCATCAAAACGTTATCGGATTTGTTCCACTCGTATTTTATTCGTTCTGAAAAGTCCATAGTTTAGATTATTTTTATATTTGTTGTGTGTTGCTCGTGGGGACACGAGCAACGGTATATTTCTTTTTAGTAATCGATAACAAATTTTTTATCCGTTGCTCGTGTCTCCACCAGTCCGTCAAGCTAATTTTATTTTACCTCATAAACAGGGTTAAAACCCTGTTCAATTGAAGAAAATAATTCTGAAATTATGAATTGGACAGGGTTTTAACCCTGTTTTTATTATTAGCTTGACGGACATGGTGTCCCCACGAACGACCTATAAAACATCAATTCCATCGCATCGGTTTATCATTCTTTCCCCACAATTTAACCAAAATAATTCCAAAAATGAATCCTCCAATGTGTGCAAAGTGCGCTACATTATCTGTCGGATTAGCTTGGTAAATGGCATAAATTTCATACAACGCATAACCAAAAACTAAGTATTTGGCTTTTATTGGAATAGGTGGGAAAAGTAAAACCAGTTTTATATTTGCAAAGACAATCCCAAAAGCTGCCAAAATCCCGAATACTGCACCTGATGCTCCTACTGTTGGAACATTTTGTTTAGCAACAGCAATTTCATTAACCACTCTTTTTGCTTCTGAAATATACGATTGTTCAGTAGGATATTGTCTGAAGTTATCTACAAATTTATCTATTTGAGCAGCATCATAATAAAAAGCAGCTTCTTTATCCATAAAAGTAGCAAATTCAGCAGGTTCTGGATGAGCATTAAATTCAGCCACTTGTTCTTGACGATTTTGTACTTCCCATGCACTTACACCAACATGCAAAACGGCAGCTCCCAAACCTGCAACCATATACAAAACAAGGAAGCGTTTAGAATCAAAATAAGTTTCTAAAGGAGGTCCAAAAATGTAAAGGCCATACATATTTCCCAAAATATGCCACAAACCACCATGCATAAACATGTGAGTAATGAGTTGATAGGGGGCAAATTTTTCTGACCCAAAATAATATAATGCAAAATGTTCAGTTAAATTAATTCCGTAACTCCCCAATACATATTGCAACGCAAAAATAGCGATATTAAGAATCAATAATACTTTTACAACAGGTGTAATTTTAGACATATTTCTTTATTTTATTTTAGACCCTAAGGGTTTTCAAAACCCTTAGGGTCTGTATATTTCGTTTTAGTTAGTACTATTTTTTATCAAAAAAGGTTTAATCAAAAAATCAACCTTGCATTTTCCATTCCCTAATTCCTATTCTCCAATTTCTTTCATCGCATTTCTTACCATTCTACCAATTCCAAAAATAGTAATGATAGTTAGCAAAACAATTATAATTTCTGAATACGGAAAGTCGGTTGTCGTGTCGTTTTCTATCAAACTTTTTAGGGTTTGCGCTTTTGTTCCTACATAGATGGCAAAAAGAGTTCTTGGAATCATTCCTATAAAAGACCCTATCAAAAAAATCTTTATTGGAAAACGAATCGCTGAAAGCACTAAGTTCATGACTGAAAAAGGCAAGACAGGCGAAAGTCGGACTAAAATAATCAATTTCCAGCTTTTTTCTTTTAAAGAAGCTAAAAAACGCTTTGTTTTTGGTTTTTCTAGGAGATTTTTATGAATTTTTTTACCTTCCAAAAATAATCCCAACTGATAACCTATGTATGAAGCAATCAAATATGAAATAATCATTAAAGGTGTTCCTTCAAATCCTAAAAAATAACCTGTCAGAAAAGCCATCAATGTTGTAGGCATGAGTGCAAAACCCATCAAAATACTTACTCCCAAATATAGAAAAAGCCATTGCCAAACATTCCATAGTAGAAGGTTACTTTCAAAATACAAAAGCAATACCGTAATGCCTGTACTTGCCAAAATGGGTAATAAGGCTGACAAAATTACCATGCTTATGCTCCGAATGTATTTTTGTAGTGTGTGTAATGTCTGTTGGAGGAATTGCATCAAATGAACTAATAAAAATAAAGTGTTAAAGTTTTGTTTAGTGCTAACTAACGACACAAATCTATGTTTACATATTTTATATTCTTTAGATAATTATAATTCATTTTTAAAATTGAAAAAATTTGCCGTACTTCAATTTTAGAAAACAGATAATTTGTTTTGTTTAAAAATAAGTATCTAAGCGCAATTAAATAGAGGTAATCGTAATTTTGTCCAAGTCTGTACCGAAGGTCTGACTTGGACAAAATAAACCTTTTTAATTGCTTATTTTAAACTGGTCAGACCTTCGGTACAGACCAATTTAAAATACAAGATAACGTATAGGTAATTCTGCATCATTACTTAATAGTAAAAAAATAAGTGAAATTTCGTTTTCCATCATTTTCTTTCTTTTCCTTCTTTATGAGTTTTATTCATAAATTAGGTTTTTTTTGTGTGCTAACTTCCTTCTTCATTTTTCAATTCATTGTTTTTTCAAACCTTTCTTTTGCACAACAAACAGTCAATCTTGATACTAAAAAAAGCCTTTCTCAATATATTTTCAGAACTTGGACAACAGAAGAAGGATTGCCTTCAAATGCTATTTTAGATATTATTCAAGACAAAAAAGGCTATATTTGGATAGCCACACACGATGGTTTAGCTCGTTTTGATGGTGCAAAATTTACGTCTTATACCGTTCGTAATACGCCTATTATTCACTCTCATGCTGTTCGTTCGTTACTTTCAGATTCTAAAGGAAATGTTTGGATAGGTACACAGCGAGGGATTTTGAAATATGAAAATAATCAACTTACCATTCCGATTGAATTTTCTGTTTTGAATGAATACAGTATTGAAGCAATTTATGAGGATGCAGCTGGAGTCATTTGGGTAGGAACAAGCTCAAATGGCATTTATTTTTATAAAGATGAGCAATTCAGACCTCTGAAAGAAGTCCGTTTGTATCTTCAAGGTGCAGTAAGTTGTATTTTTGAAAAAAATAATTCACTTTATTTTGCTTCACAGCGTGGTGATATGGTGCGTTATAAAGATGGAAAAATCAGTAGAATAGTAGATTTTGAACAAACTAGAGGTGTTTTTTTTGCCAAAACTATTAATACAACCACATGGGTCGGAACAGATAATGGTATAAAACTTTTGCAAGGAGATTCTTTGGTTGCTTCTCCTTATCCTCAAATCAATGAAATAAAAGATGTCGTTGATATTTTGGAAGACCAAAATGGTTTTTTTTGGATTGCTTCTGAAAATGGATTGTATCGTTTCAACAAAAAGACAAAAATCCTTGAAGGCTACAATGAAAGTCAAGGTTTGTCAAGTAATATTCTTCAAAAATTATTAGTAGATAGAGAAGGAAATATTTGGTTAGGAATGTTTAGAGGAGGACTTACGCAGGTTTTGGATGGTAATTTTGTAAATATTAGTACCAGCGAAGGGCTTTGTTCGAATGTCATTTATTCTATTCTTCAATTTACACCTGAAAAATACCTTATCGCAGGAGAAAGTGACTCTATTTCTATTCTTGATGGAAATACTGTCCGAAATGCTCAACTTCCTTTGCAACTTCCTAGTCAGCGTATCCGACACATGCTTTTTGATGCTGATTCTAGCCTTTGGATAAGTACATACAATGGTCTTGTCAAAATTACACGAGAAAATGAGTACAAAATTTATCAACCAAAGCATGGTCTTTTAGACGACCATGTACGCCTTACTTTTCAAACAAAAGATTCCACAATTTGGGCAGGAACACGAAGAGCAGGTCTTTTTTATCTTACAAAAGAAGACTCTTTTAAAAATGTAAGTAAAAATTTAGCTTCTGAAATTGTGATGAGTATGGCAGAAGACAAAAAAGGAAATTTGATTGTCGGAACAAAAAGAGGAGTTTCTTTTATAGAAAACAAACAAATTATAAAACAACTATGGACGCAAAATGGACTAGCAAGTAATGTTATTTTTTCCATTTTTGTAGATAAGAATGATATTATTTGGCTAGGAACAGATACAGGACTTACACGCATAGAAGGCGACAAAATCACAAATTTTGATGCTACTTCTGGGCTTTGTGAAGGAACTGTTTTTGATATTTTGGAAGATAAAGAGGGGTATTTTTGGCTGCCTTGTAACAATGGAGTGATGCGAATAGCAAAAAAGCAACTCAATGATTTGGCTAATGGAAAAATTGAACTCGTAAGTTGTCGTTTTTTTAATCGGACAGATGGAATGAAAAGTGACCAAATGGTCGGAACAGGAAGAGGACTTGTAGATTCGAAGGGAAATGTTTGGTTTCCAACTTATAAAGGAGTAGCCTACATAAACACCAAAACAATTTCACAAAGAAAGAACGATTCGAAGGCAATTTTTGAAAAGATCGAAACCGATAAAAAAAATATTTATGATTTTAATAAAGAAATTTCTTTAGCAGCAGGAACACAGTACTTAACTATTTATTTTACAGCCTTTGATTATCAAAATTCATTTTCATTGGATTTTAAATATCGTCTCATTCCTTTTGATAAAGATTGGATAGATTCCCAAAATCAGCGCAATGCAACTTATACCAATCTTCCTCCTAATGAATATCGCTTCGAAGTAATTACTAGAAAAGGAGATGGAAGTTGGAATGAAGAAAACCCTTCTGTTCTCAATTTTACTGTACAGCCTCATTGGTATCAGCGTTTGGGTTTTCAGATAGGTGGAGTTTTGGGTGTAATATTGCTTTTTTTGTTCATTTATTATCTCAGAAATTTACAGTACAAACGCAATCAAATTTATTTAGAAAGAGAAGTTACGAGCAGAACAGAAGAGGTATTAAAGCAAAAATCACAACTTCAAGCCCAAAAAGAAGAATTACAAGATACAGTTCAACGGTTAAATCAAACTCAAACGCATTTAGTTCAGTCTGAAAAAATGGCGAGTTTGGGACAGCTTACAGCAGGAATTGCACACGAAATAAATAACCCAATTAATTTTGTCTATGCAGGAGTAGATGCACTTCAAACTACTTTAGATGAACTGATGGAACTCATGACTTTGTATGAAGAATATGAACAACTAGAAAGTAATCAAAATTTGAATGAAGAAAAAGAAGAGAAGAAAAAAGCGAAACTCAATGAAATTTTAGAATTAAAAAATCAAATTCAGTTTGAAGAATTAAAGGAAGATTTGAATCAACTTGTGAAAGATATTCGATATGGAGCGCACCGAACAAGTGAAATTGTAAAAGGATTGCGTACTTTTTCTAGGTTAGATGAAGTAGAACTTCGCTGGGCAGATTTGCATGAAACTATTGTGGCTACACTGGTTATTTTACGCCCACAATACAAAGATACTATTGAAATAATTAGGAACTTTGATGAGAATATTTCTCAAATAGAATGTTTCCCTGGAAAATTAAATCAAGTTTTTACAAATATTATCGCAAATGCCATTCAAGCCATAGACGAACAGCGAGAAAGTAAAAACCAACAACATAATCAACTTGAAGAAGAATTAATTCAAAAAGATAAAATCATTATTTCTACACAAAAACTCTCAAAACAAGATTCTCCTTTAAAGGTCGAAACAGCAAAAATTTCTATTCAAGATTCTGGAAAGGGAATGAGCGAAGAAACACGACAAAAGATTTTTGAGCCATTTTTTACTACAAAAGGAGTTGGAAAAGGAACAGGTTTAGGGCTTTCAATTAGTTTTGGATTGATAGAAAAGCATCAAGGAAAAATGGAAGTAGAAAGTATCATTGGCGAAGGAACTACTTTTTTGATTTATTTGCCCATGGATAGAAATGAAATTCTGAGTGCATAAAAAACATAAAATAAAGTCTAAAAAGAGCTTATTTGTACAAAATTACTCAAGTTTTTAAACACTTTTTAAGACTTATTGTTTATCAGTTAGGACTGTCTAAAATTGTAGTTATTTATTTTTTAACCTCTTATTTTTTATTAAATCTGTCATTAAATTTGCTACACAATTAGCCGTGAAAATAGCGTTTTTTGTAGACCAAATAGTAATCTAATTTATCTGAAAGTTATCTAAATAGGACTTTCGCAAAATCAATGGCTTATCAAAGATTATTTTTTCCTTCGGTACTGCCCTATCG
>DAIUBX010000133.1:0-7584 GCA_036846465.1 Bernardetia sp. | reverse complement strand
TCATATAAATTATCATAATCAATTGTAGCATCTTCAATAAAGCCAATTGCTGTTTCATCCATACTTCCTTCTGAAGAAATACCCAATTTGATAACACCTTCTTTTACTACTTCTGTTTTTTGAGTTTTGAAGAAACGTGTATTTTCATAAGTAGTAGGGCGAACTGTATTATTCATCACAACTTGCGCTCCTCCAACAGAAGCATTGACAAGAAAACCTTGCATAGAGGCAATATCATTTGTTCCTTCATTTAGACCAATATTTGTCAAACGATTATAGGTAGCATAATTAGCTGCATACTGTCCTGTTTTTATATCAATAGAAATTGTTGGGTTTACATTTATTGAAAGGTCATAAACTAAGTCCCAATCAATAGGAGATGGATATGGATTTCCAATTAAATTATAACCTGTTGCTGTCTTCGAAACTGGAATGGTAACACTTCCATTATTAAGAGTGCCATTCAGATCTACAGTTGTTCCCGTTGCCAAATTAGCTTCATAACCTCTCCCTATTTCTAAATTATCACTTGTCAGAGGAACTTCATATCCCATTGTAAATGCTGAATAATAACCTGATGCAGAAGCATTGCCGGTACGCACCTCATCATATCTATAAAAAGTAGGAAAAGGAACAGTAGAGGCTGGTTCGGAAGAACTATTGTAAGAAGGTGTAACCACCAAATTCATATCATCGCCAAATTGTGAAACAGTTGCATTGGTAAAAGGAGATGAAAACATGTGATACCCTTGTCCACTATATGTACCTGCAAAACCTGCAATCGTAGTTGGATCAAGTGTAAGGCGTTCCATAATGACATTTCCTTGAACTGTATTTGCAGCATCGTCATTGATAACCATAGCTGTTCCTATTGTAGTAGAACGAAGTACAAAATCATTTCCTGCGTTTACAATTACCTCTGAACCTGTTTTCATGTGTAATACTTCCGAAATACTCATATTTCCGTCAATAGTCAGCGTAATTCCATTATTTACTTGAATACTTTTTATGGTAGCTTCTTGATATGTTCCTGTAGAAGTAAAAGTTAGATTTTTATCTACGATTACATCTTCATCATAAAAACGATTTGCTAGTATTTCAATAGTTTGTCCTGTTGTAGCTGCATCTACTGCTTCTTGAATAGTTGCATATCTACCTCCTATACTTGGATTTCCTGTGCTATAAACTGTTACGGTTACTACATCAGTTTCACGTCTGCAACCAAAAGGCGCACCTAGTATATTAGGATAGTCTGCTCTAACAAGGTAGTTAGTTGTTGTTGTCAATGTTCCTGTTGAAAAATTAATTACTCCTCCTGTGCCTGATGTAGGAGGTAAATAATGTATTTCGTGCATTGAACCTGTTAAATCATTTCGCAAATTATAATCTATACCTACTTGAGAACCTGACAAAGAAATAGTTGTTCCTGTTCCGTATAAAACTTCTGTTGGAGAAGCTGAAGGAATATAAGTAATTGGAAATTGAATAATTAGTCTAACATTTACTGGACTGCTGACCACAACAGGGTTTGAAGATTTCACTCGTAATAAATATCCGTTACCAGAAGGATAAGAAGTAGGAATAGTTAAAAAAAAAGGAGCAAAGGAAAATGGTGGTGGTACAGTCGTTGTAGTAGCAGTAACAGATGGAGTTGTAAAATCTCCATTTTCATCAGAAATCTCTAGTGTAAATATATTTCCAGGATTGAATGTTCCTGTGGTAGTAAAATTTGCTCCTACATTTGGATCACACATAAACCCCCCAAGTATAATATCTTCCATTGCACTAATAGTCTGTGCCTCTAACTTCACACCAATAAATAATGAAAGCAAAGTAATAAGAATAAGTATGTTTTTTTTCATTTTGATAAAGTAATTGATAAATTAAATGCTTTAGTAAAGCTCAAAATTAGTGAATCTTATTGTATTTTCGACGACTAGAGACCTTTTTTTATAATTATTTCAATATAGTTTGTTTTTAGTAATTGATATATCACAACGTTTATAAAAAAAGGTTTATACAAAAAAAGCAACCTTATTGCTAAGATTGCTTTTCTAGTTTTATCAATTTATAGTTAAGTATTTTTATTTAACTCAATTTTTCAACAGCCGTTTTGATTCTTTCAATCGCTTTTTTGATAAGCTCTTCCGAAGTAGCAAAAGAAAGGCGAATACAGTTTGGCGCACCAAAAGCATCTCCCATCACAACAGCTACATTTGCTTTTTCCAATAAAAATACAGAGAAATCTTCTGAATTAGTGATAGTTTTGCCTTCGTATTTTTTACCAAAAAAATCACTTATATCAGGAAAAACATAAAATGCTCCTTGTGGCGTATTACATTTGAAACCTTCTACTTCATCTAAAAGAGATTTCATTAATTTTCCTCTTTTCTCATAAGCCGTTTTCATTATTTCTACCTCTTCTCTTCCTCCATTCAATGCAGCAACAGCAGCATATTGAGTAATTGAATTTGCACCCGAAGTAACTTGTCCTTGAATTTTATCACACGCTTTTGCAATAGCCAAGGGTGCAGCCATATAACCCAAACGCCAGCCTGTCATAGCAAAGCCTTTTGAAAGTCCGTTAATAGTAACTACTCTATCTTTCAACGATTCTACTCTTCCGATACTAAAATGAGGTTCGCTAAAATTGATATATTCATAAATTTCGTCTGCAATCACTGTAATTCTTTCATGTGGAGCGATTACTTCAGCAATTTCTCTTAATTCTTTTTCAGAAAAAACACTTCCAGTAGGATTACAAGGCGAAGAAAAAATGACAGCTTTTGTTTTGGAAGTAATAGCTGCTTTTACATCTTGAGCTGTTGCTTTATACTCATTTTCTAACTTTCCTTCAACAAAAACAGGCGTTCCTTGTGCTAATTGTACAATTCCGACATAAGAAACCCAATACGGAGTAATAATAATTACTTCATCATCTCTATCAAGAAGAGAAAGCATGACGTTTGCAATGGATTGTTTTGCCCCTGTCGACACTACAATTTGGTCAATCGAATACTCTAACTGATTCTCTCTTTTGAGTTTGTCAGCAATAGCTTGGCGAAGTGGTGCAATTCCAGAAACAGGCGTATAATAAAAATGTCCGTCATCAATGGCTTTTTTGGCTGCTTCTTGAATAAAAAGAGGCGTTTTGAAGTCAGGCTCTCCCAAATTCATATTGATTACATCAACTCCTTGCTCTTTTAATTCACGGCTTTTACGAGCCATAGCAAGGGTTTGAGATTCTTCCATTTCGGAAAGTCGACGAGCTAAAATATCAAGATTCGGTGCAATAGTGGACATAAAAAGTGGGGTTAGTGTCGTTGGTGAGGACACCATCGTCAAGCTAATTTTATTTTACCTCATAAACAGGGTTAAAACCCTGTTCAATTGAAGAAAATAATTCTGAAATTATGAATTGGACAGGGTTTTAACCCTGTTTTTATTATTAGCTTGACGGCTATGGTGAGGACACCAACAACGGCAAATTTTGATAGAAAATTTTAATACAACAAAGCTAAAAAATTGTTTGGTACTTGGATAATTTTATTCATAAAAAAAATGCTTTTTCTAACCCATAAAGATTTGAAAAAGCATTTTTTTGAAAATTATCTTATAAAATTATAGTCCCAAAACATCAGTTCCTTGCTCAAAGATAATATCCACAGGAATATTTGCAGCCGAAAGTCTATCCAAATCTGCTTGTAAATCTGCTTTTATAATGCCCATTTCATCAGTTAATTTTACAACGCCTTCGTAATCGCCATCGCCTTGAAGTGTTAATATTTTGGCAGAAAGTTCGTTTACAGCGATTGCCATTTTATCGGCATTTACTTTGTATGTTCCGTCTTCTAATTTCTCAAAAGCTCCTTTTTCAGCAAAGAAATTAAAACGAACCATATTTGCTTTTCCATGAGCCGAAGCAGCTCCAAAACGAACAGAACGGAAAATCCCAGCCAAGAAAGTAACATAATTATCCATCATTTCGCCTTCAGAAAGTTCTCCCATTTCACGCAATTTTGTAACCATATACAATCCTAAAACATCAGCTTTTCCTTCTTCTAAAGCAGAAGCCATATCTTTCAAAGATTCTCTAACCGTTCCTTTTTTATTGATTGTATTTTTGATTCCTAAACCGTGTGCAACTTCATGAAACATTGTATTTTCGAAAAAGGCATCAAACGTAATGTGTTTTCTTTGTTCTTCTGTAATAAGCATTTCAGAAATTGGCATCAAAATTTGGTCAAATTTTGCTTTCATGGCATTTTTTAGCTGCGAACGACGAGTACCTTTTTTGAGTTGTACTTCTTCGTCATTGGGAAGGTTTACGGCAATTGTTTTGCTACCTGCATTACAATCTCCACCATAATAAACCACATCATACGCACCCAGTTGAGAATCTGAACCCGGTTTTTCAGCTTTATATTTGGCATCGACAGGCAAATCTTTTTGAAGTTGTGGCAAAAGAGCAGCGTATTTTTCTAAACGTTCACTCCATTTTTTATCCTTTACCAAAACATACGACGAATACGCAGCTTTTTGTCCGAATAAATGGTCTTCATACGTTTCTATCGCTCCAATGATGATATCAATTCCGTTGGTTTTCATATCCATCCATGCCATATCACTTGCCATGTATTTGTCTGTAATAAGGGCTTCAGCACGTAATGTCAAGTATTTTTTTAGACTTGCATCTTCTGCTAATTCAGCAGCTTGACGCAAATAATTAGCAGCTTTTTCTAATTCTGCTTTATATTCTTGATGATAAGGAACAGTAATCAGATTTGCATCTGCATCTCTGCGAAGAAGAGTATAAAGACTTGATTTTTCTTTGTTTGTGAAGGCTTCATATTCTTCTTTTGTCATGTCGGTTGGATAGAAATTTGCGCCAAGAGGTTTTTCTCCTACACCTTCCATAAACGGACGATTTTCGGCTAATCTATCCCAAAGACCATAATTTATTTGCACAAACTTTTGAGCATCAACATTGTCAATAGTAGCTAGTAAACTATCTTTATCGCCTATATATGCCTGTTTCCAAAACAAACCGTCCATTATTTTAGCAGCTTCGATAAGAAGTGGAATCATTTTTTTCTCACTTTCTGAAAGAGTGCTAATATCAGTTGTGAGTTTGAAAGGTGCATAAATATCGGCACGAATAAGCTCGTTTTTAGGCTCTTCGACTACTACACTTGTCGTATCAGTTGTGGTATCATCTGTTGTCTTTTTTTCTGGGCTACATTGCCAAAAGCTAAGACAAATAGCCATTGATAAAATAGCTAATTTTGAAGTTTTTTTGATAGTCATGTTATTTTTGAGGTTTGTGAGAGTTAAGTTCTGAATTATTTGATTTCGTTTTTTCTGATAATATCTACTACTTCAATATCAAATTGTAGCATCGAAAAAGCAGGAAATTGTTTATTACGTTTGCTTCCAAAAGCAAGATGTGAAGGACTAAAAAGAGTTATTTTTGTTCCTTTAGGCGCAAGTTGGGCAAAAGCAATCTGCCAAACAGGAAGCACTTGTTTTTTTCCAACTATATACCCTGTAGCTTTTCCTTTTTCTGTCGCATCAACAATTCTCTCTTGGGGTATAATTCGGGTTGTGAAAGTAACAGCAATACTATCTCCTAGCTGTGCTGGTAATCCTTTTCCTTCTTCTGTTATTTTATAGTAAAATCCTGCTGGATGTTTCTTGGTTTCTTCAAAAATAGACTGTTTTTTGAGATACTCAACTATCTTTTTGTCTTGAATAGGTATTTGCGCTTTGGCACGTTTTTCTACTCTAGCAGCCTCATCAATATCAAAAGCAGCTTTACTTTGTGTATTATATAATTTAATTACATAACGTATTTCCTTTATCTCTTTTCTATTTTGAGGAGGGAATGGCAAGTGTGCATCTTGTAGAGAGTCTGTCAATACATAAAAAGTTGCACTATCTCCTACATTCAACATTCTGAATCCTTCTTCTATTGCACCTTTATAGGCAGGTTGTAAAAGAGGTTGTCCGACAGGTTCATTGAGTTTGTAGGTGTCTATGAGCGTATCCCCTTTATCTGTCAATAATAAATAGTGCATGGTCATAATTTCATTAGGCTCTGGTTTTCTATTTCTAGGATAATTGATATGATGAATATACTTTAAGCCAGTTTCAGTAGTTTGAATTTGGTCACTACAAACGGCTTTTTCTGGGCATTTATCACTTTGTGTACAAGCATTAAGTGCCAAAGCAAAGAAAATAAAAACAAATTGTTTAGAAATTAATCTATTCATAAAAATAATTTTAAGAATTAAAAAAATAATTTTATTTTTAATACAGTGAAGTTTTGAAAAGTGGATTTCGTTAAGAATTAAAATACTAACGAGAGCAAGTAAAAATTATAGTGTTTTTGTGGCTTCTATCATTTTTAAATACAAGGGTAGTATTTTCAATAAATTTATATGAATTTGATAATTTTTGATGTACTTTTGACGTAATAAAGATAGTTTGAAGTATATTTTAAGCACCTATTTTTGATAAAATATGCTTCGTTAGTGTATTCAAATCACTCTAAACAAATTGGTATCATTTTGGCATAAATCGATAATATACCACAAATATAACAATACACAAACTATCTATTCTATAAAAGCACTTTACACAATAACAGTTTTTGCATAATCTTAGAAATCTCTCACAAAGTTAAATAATTTATCTAAAGGTTTTATAATGAAACATACTAGGACAAAAAATACAATGAAAAACAGAATAACCTTTTTGTTACTTTTCCTTTTTTTAGGATTAACTAACTTAGTTTTTGGGCAATTGGACACTGATAAAGTATTTATCAATACTACTGTTGTGGATTTTAAGCAAAAAGTAAGACCAGGTGAGACTGTCATGTTTGTCAATACACAGACAGGTGAAGTTTTTACCAAAATTAGTGACAAAGAAGGAAAATGTTTTTTTGTTTTAGTAAAAGGAAACGAATACCTTATCAAGTACAAAAATTTTGGGAAAGACGTAGATTATCAAAAGGTGCAAATTCCAGATGTAGCTCGTCTGAAAGAACTCAAAGTATTGGTAAAGTTTCAACCAGCAACAGCCTATACATTAGATAATGTGCTTTTCGAAACAGGAAAAGCAAATCTAAAAAATACTTCTTTTAAAGCTATTGACGAACTTGTTTCTGCCATGACAGCCAAATCAACCATGGAAATAGAAATTGCAGGTCATACAGATAATGTAGGCGATAAAGCAGCAAATCTAAAACTCTCACAAGAAAGAGCCGAAGCAGTACGAGATTATTTGATAAAAAAAGGAATTGATGCCAATCGTATTACTGCAAAAGGATATGGAGATACAAAACCAGTTGCTGATAATAGTACAGATGCAGGAAAACAACAAAATCGTCGTACCGAAGTTAAAATTATTAAAGAATAACATCTATTTTATTGAGCAAAATCTACATCTAAGAGGCTGTCCGAAAAGTCTAAAAACTAAAAAAATGTTTTTTTTTGAGCAAATTTCAAGTATTTTTTTCATACTACTAGACGTTATCACGGTTGTTTTCACATGGGTTAATTTTACAAAAAAACTGCTTTG
>DAIUBX010000132.1:0-7599 GCA_036846465.1 Bernardetia sp. | reverse complement strand
CATAGGTACGTTCCATAATAAAATTGGTTGTGTAACGCTATGTTAGGACTAGACATCAAAAAAAATTGATTAGGAATAGAAATTAAATAAACTACTACTTTTAGATTTTTAATTAATTGGTAATCAATAAATTAAATTCGTAATTCGTAATTTTTAATTCGTAATTATTCCTTAGTTATATTTTGCTTTATTGATTGTACCTTCGGTAATTTCTACTGAAGAGTTTAAAGAACAAGATTTTGTTTTGAATGTTCCTGTCACCGTTTTGTTTGTAGTATCAATACTTGTAATCACAATTTGACCTCCGTCGTTTGATACACAAGCATTCGAAACAAATGTACTTCCACCGATAGGTAGAGTACGATACAATACAGAAGGGACAAGGTTTACGCCACTTGTGTCAACAGAAGCATTTAAAGCTTGTGTGCCTACTTCTGCTTTGAACGAAATAATGAAAGTACGTCCATTGCTACTTGCTGCTGTCAAAGAAATATTATTACCTGTTTTGATTCCAGAAGAAAGTGAAGAAGCATTCCAAGGCTGACCATCAATAAGTGCAGAAATAACAGCTTCAGGATTTACTGCCTCATCGCCTTTACACGACCATAATGAAAGTGAAGTAGCTAAAAAAGCAAGAATAATAACAGTGTTTTTCCAATTAAATTTCATAGATGTTTTTTTTGAATAAGTAAGAGAATAAGATAAATTTACTAATTTAATTTAGATATAATCAATTTAGAGTTTAATGAATATGTAAAAGTATAATCACAAAAACTAGCGCAAAAATCACAAACTAATTAGTAATAATAAATCTAGATTCTTAAAAGAATGTAAATATACACTATTTCATTTTCGTCTATACGCTCAAAAGGTAATTAATGCTGCTTTTTAATGTATTATTCTATAAAAATAATTTTTCCGACAAAACCTTCACTTCCATCTCGGTTAGAAACATAAACTAAATAAACGCCACTTTTTGCTTTTGCGTTGTTATAGTCTGCACCGTTCCAAGTAGCTGTTCCACCAAAAGAATCTGTTTCATAGACCAATCGCCCACTAATATCAGTAATTTTTACATTTGCATCTTGGGTAAGTCCTTCGATAGCTACTACGCCATTAAACTCTGGACGAACAGGGTTAGGAAAAATTTTTATATTTGAAAAATCAATTTTGGCTACTGTTGAAGTTCCACGATACGAAATAATTCCATTTGGCGTAGCAAAAAATACTTCGCCAGTCTGGTCTTGCACCTCAATATCCAAAATTTGATTGCTAAAAAGAGGACTATTTTCTACTGTAAAATGCAAAAACTGTTTTGAAGCATCTTCTGAGAAAAGCCAAGCTCCATTTGTCGTTCCAAACCATTTTCTATTTCCTCCATCTAATGAAATACTTGTGATAGTTTCATCTCGTAATAATTGCCTAGATTGAAAAAATACATCTCTAGCATTTAAGTCTTGACTACGAAATAACCCAAAAATATCAGAAAAGGTACGCACACTTGCGCTTACTTCTGCAGGTGTACCTATCCACATCACTCCATTTTGATCAGATTTGAGAGCTGTTACATCATTGGAAGCCAAATTTCCTGTATTTACAGAGGCTATCAAGATTTTATTTTCTCCCTCTTCATTAAAAACTAAAACTCCTCCTTGCACAAAACGGCTAAGTCTTGCCCATACATTATTATTTTCATCAATTTCAATCGATAACGGAAGAGTTGTTCGGGTTTGATTAAAACGAAACCCTTTCCAAGAAGAGGAATTATCATCGTTGGGTTGTTTTCTCAAGTATGCGTCCTCTCTCAAACTACTTCCTGAAAGAGCCACCCAAAGACTACCCAAATTATCAATTTCTACATCAATAACTCGGTTGTGAGGTAAGGGAGAATTAAGCGAATCAAAAACTAAAAAACTATCATCGTTTAGATTCCAAACCAAAATACCATCTTGAAGAGAAGCAAAATAGACTCTATTTTCTATTTCTGAATAGGTTGCTCCTACCAAATCTCTGACATTTGGAATGGTTTTGCTGGTAATATCTCTATTTTCTGCGTTGTAGTTTGCCCACTCTCCATTTTCAAAAACATAAAAACCTGTTGTTCTGTTAAGTGGTCTGAATGGTTCTGTATATCCTCCCGAAAAGGCAATTATTTTTCCTTTTGCTTGTATACATCCCCACGTATTTTGGCTGTATGTTCCTGAAGGAAATAAAGAAACAAAGTTTTCTGCACCAGTAGAACCATTATTTGTAACTAATCCTGTTCTGTTATCAGCTATCCAAAGTGTTCCAGCTTCAAAAATGGCTTGGCGAGGTGATTTTATTAAGTCGTTTTCTATCTTAGTTACTTGAAATGAAGAGCCAACTCCTTCAACTTGATAAATCCCTGTTTCAGACGATATAAAAACACTTGTTAAATTTGTTCTATCTTTGCTTATATCATACACAGTTGCAACAGGGATTTGAGTAATTTGGTTACTCGTTGTCCCATTATAGCTAAAAATCCCTTCATTTTGGATTGAAAAAAATACGATTGAGCCATTCGAACCAACAGACTCTACTACTTTATTTTGAGTAACGGAAATAGTTTGCCAGTTTCTAAAGTCATTTTTATTGACAGAAGCATTAAGTGAAATATATCGGATTCCCTTTTCTGTGGCTGCATAAATAATATTGTCTTGAATAGTGGTAGCAAATACTTTGATTTGCTCTCCATTTTCACCTAAATTTTGATAGGAATTTCGGATGCGTTTGTTGTTGGGATTCTCTACATCAATTTCTAAAATACCTGCATTGGTACTTATCCACACTACATTTTGAAGATAGTAAATATGATAAATTTGTTTGTCTAAAATGGCTGCATTTTCAAAAAAGACAGGAAAGTTCTTAATTTCATTATCTGACAAAAAATCTATATTTCCATTCTCATAAGCAATCAGAAGTTGTTCTATATTTGGCAAATACTCTAAATAGGCAATCCCAATGTCAGAAAGTCCGTCTATCCTAGAAATGACTTCAAGATTTGAAAATTCTTTATCATAAAAAAACAAACCATTCTGAGAAGCAACATATACTTTGTCTGGACTTGTAGTAAGTGTTTGGGCATCAAAATAAGTCAAATGAGTTCGCCATTCTCCTAAGGCTATATTTTCCTCATTTTGTGCAACCACGAAAATTTGTAGGGAGGAAATAAAATAAATAATGGTAAGAGATATACAAAAAATCAAATTCTTGTAAATGAGGGCATTGGTCATATTTATTAAGGTTGTTTTTGTACTTTTTTTATTTTTTATATAATCTTATAGGCAAATTTTTAGTAATGCAGAATGCATATTTGTTCACGTATCAAAAAAACAAAATTAATTTCAAATAATCTTTGCTTTTCTGATTTTTTAAGTTTTATTTTGTGCCTTTAATTGTTGGAAGTTATGCAAGGTGCAATACTTCTTTAACAATTACTAATTACTCATTTAGCTCTCTCTAAACGAACAAATCTTTTAAACAGAAAAAAACATGAAAACTATTAAAACTCTTGCTTTCGCTTCTCTTGTAGCATTCTCTACTTTGGCTTTCACTGCTTGTGGTGGTGCAAAATCAGGTGATGATGCTGCTACTGACTCTACTGCTGTTGAAGTTTCTGAAGGTGACTTACTTCAAGACGAAACTACTAACGCTGTAGATAACTCTGCTGAAAATATGATGGAAGTACAAGATTCTACTGTAGTTGATTCTACTGCTACTGAATCTAAAGAAGGCATGTAAAAACTTAAAATAGCTTTTTAAAGGGCTATTTTAATTAAAAAAATAATTAAGGTTTATCATTTAAAAAATGATAACCTTTTTTTATGTCTTCTTATTTCGAAATAAAATTTTAGTTAAGAGAATAAATTATAAATTTATTTTGTATTTTAGAGTGTTCAAATTTGATTATACAAAGCTATATAAAATTAATAGAGCAATAAAATTATGAAACTCTCCCAAAAACTAGGATTCTTTAGTGCCTTTTCGCTTCCTGTTATGCTTATTTTAGGATATGCTTTGGGAGGAATAGGAAATTATCTCACCATACTATTTGTCTTTGGTGCAATTCCACTTTTAGACCATTATATCGGAACAGATACAGAAAATATAGAGAAAGAAGACGAAAAAGAATTAAGTCAAGAATTATTTTTTAAATTTGTTCTTTATTCGTGGGTTTTTGTTCAGCTTGGTATTCTGACTTGGGCTATGTCTCTTATCGCTTCTAACGCATTTTTTTGGTGGGAGTTAGTTGGGTTCACTATTTCATTAGGATTGGTTACAGGAGGGGTAGGAATCACAGTAGCACACGAACTGGGACACAAGGCTGATAAGTTAGACCAATTTTTTAGTAAAGTGCTTTTATTTACAGTTGGTTATATGCACTTTTTCATCGAACATAACCGAGGGCATCATGTTTGGGTAGCTACCCCACATGATGCAGCCACAGCGCAAAAAAATGAGAATTTTTATCACTTTTGGAAAAGAAGTGTAACCCAAAGCTACAAACATGCTTGGAAGCTAGAAAATGAAAGGTTAGAACGAAAAAAATTACCAATAAATAGTAGTGAAAATGCGATGATTTGGTACACAGCTTTGCCTATTTTGGGAGTAATTATTTCTACGCTTTATTTTTCAGTTTATAAAGGGAGTTTTGCTTGGGAAGTTCCTATATTCTTGACTGTTCAAGCTATTATTGGGTTTTCGCTTTTAGAAGCTGTTAATTATGTCGAACATTATGGAATCATACGAAAAGAAATTGCTCCCAATAGATATGAGCGAGTAAATCCGTTACATTCTTGGAACAGTAGCCATAAAGTAAGCAATTTTATTCTTTTTCAACTTCAACGCCATTCTGACCATCACGCCTTTGCGACGAGAGAATATCAAGTTTTGAGGCATTTTGATGAAAGTCCACAACTTCCCTCTGGTTATCCGACTATGATTTTGATGGCTCTTGTTCCTAACCTATGGTTCAAAAAAATGAATCCTATTTTAGAACATTGGAAAGAAGCTGTTTATCAAAAAGCGAGTTAGAACTTGGAATACAGTTATTTGTAGAGTAAAAGTAGGGTCATAAATTGATTCCATAAAAAAACGAATTATCTGATAAAAATAATTCATTTTTTTAAATCCTCTTTGACGGCTTCATTTGAGTCTCAACGACGGTTTGTTTTACTCTATTTTTTAACCGTCAACGAGGTTTCACCGTCGTTGAGGTCAAAAGATAAAAATAATAGTGTAGTAAGAAGTCATTTTATACTAAACCAATTCTACTTCATTTTTTGGCTTCTTCGAACTTGATTTTTTAGAAACAGTTATTTTTCTAGCTTCTGTATATCTTCTCCACATGGCTACCAAAATACCTAAAGTCATTACATTTACACCCAGCCAAAGCAAACTAATATACGGTTTTTCTAAGGCTTTCATAATTATCCAATCTCTTTGAGTGGTTCGGATTTTGAATGTAAATTGTTCGGTTTTTGGGTCAATATTCATCATCGTAAATTCTACACCTGCTGATTCTACTATTTCGGGAACGCCACGCACTTCATTGCCTTTTATCTGAAAAACAGGTTTTACGGTATAGGTCTCTTCTTTATCCAAAATTCTGATTTCGGCATACACCATATAATCTTCATCAGCTAAAGGCTTTCCACGATGCACCCCATCCAAAACTGCCACAAAATCATTAACGATAAAGGTATCCATAGGAGATAAAATTTTGGTTTCAGCTTCTGCCCATGTTCTTTGTTCGGCAGGGTCTGGAAGGCTACTCAAATGCGTATAAAGGTCGCTTTTTAGGGCTTGAGAAATATCTGGACTTACTACAAAACCCATTTGTGGATTCTGCTGAACACGAGGAAAAAGGGTAAAAGTTTCTTTTGTGAGTGTATCCACATAATCAATTTTGTAGTAGGTATTTTCTTCAAAAATTCGGAGTGTATCTCCTGCTTTTACTTTTACTTTGTCATTGTGAATCAAGTCTTTTTGAGCTACTACTTTATGAGAATAAGCCGTTCCTTTTACATCTTCTTTGTTTACGTATGTTGGGAAATTTGGGGAATCCCAATACTGCCCTTTGTAGGTAACAACATACCTACTCATTTTGGTAGGCTGACTACGGAAAAGTAAAACGTTTTCTCTATTTACTTCATCAGAAAATTCTTTATTATAAAGAAGTCCTGACATATTCATAGACACAATTTCATCATAACCAGAAGAAGACAAAATTCCAAAAAACATAAGCGCAACGCCAATATGCGCCAATGCACCACCTGCCAGTTTTGGATTTAATTTTATGGTTCTTGCAATAGAAATTCCATTACTTACAAGTGCATAAGTAGAAGTCAAAACCAAAATCATATACGAAGCATCCCTAATTTGAGCGATTGCAATAATAAGGGTAGTAATAATGGCAGTAAAAATAATAGGAATAACAAAATTATCTTTGATATTCGATTTTTCAATTCTTTTCCACCAAAAAATCTGTCCTGTTGCAGAAAGAAAGGCAATTCCTACACTAAACCAAAGTTGCCATTTTGTGTAAAATGTTTCTGGGTCTGCTGGAGGAGCTACATTCGAATCAATTCCTAAAGCATCTAAAATAGCATTATAAACAGGAATCGAAGTAGGCACTAAAACTTGTAATGCAGAAAGTCCTAAAACGACCACACCAAGGGTAACCCAAAATTCGCCTGAATAAAAACTAGATTCTTCTTTTGATTTTGGAAAATTATTCCAATTCCTAGCAAATAAAACTATTGCACCAAAAACAAAGAATAAGAGATAAATCAGAAGTTGTCCTGAAAGTCCTAAATCCGTAAAAGAGTGAACCGAACTATCTCCCAAAATTCCACTACGAGTAAGGAAAGTAGAATATAAAATAAGCAAAAAGCTAGAAAGCATCAAAATAGCTGAAAGTTTCGCCATTGAAGGACGTTTTTGTTGCATCGTCATGGCATGTATTCCTGCAATCAAAACTAACCAAGGAATGAAAACGGCATTTTCTACTGGGTCCCAGTTCCAATATCCACCAAAATTAAGTGTTTCATACGCCCAATATGCACCCATTACAATTCCTACTCCCAAAATTGCAGCAGCTAATAATGCCCATGCAAAAGTTGGTTTGAGCCATTTAGTCGTTTCTTTTTTCCAAAGACCAGCAATCACAAAAGCAAAAGGAACAAGACAAAGCGCAAAACCTAAAAATAAGGTAGGAGGATGAATAACCATCCAATAATTTTGTAAAAGAGGATTCAGCCCTGTTCCATCAACAGGAATATAATCAGGTTGAGATTGAAAAATAGGAGCGTCCATTGCATCACGCAACAAAATAAAAGGCGAACTACCAATTTTTAGATTAGCAAAGGGAACGATTACTCCCAAAACCATAGAAGCCAAAAATGCCTGTACGGTTGCAAAAACCATCATTACAGGAGCTTCCCATGTGTTGTCTTTTTTGTGTTTGACAAAAATGGAACGTAAAATAATAACAGCTCCAATACAAACATGCCAAAAAATCCAAAGTAAAAAACTTCCTTCTTGTCCTTCCCAAAAACAGGAAATCATATAATAATA
>DAIUBX010000131.1:0-7604 GCA_036846465.1 Bernardetia sp. | reverse complement strand
TTTGCTCCTTCTCTTGGGCTCGAACCAAGGACCCTCTGATTAACAGTCAGATGCTCTAACCAGCTGAGCTAAGAAGGAATTTAAACTGGTTTTATTATTTTAAAATAATGTTTTGCAAAGGTATGAAAAATTTATTTGAATAACAAAACAAATTATGGTTATTTTTAAATGAGTTTAAACTTTTTTTGTTTTTAAAACTTGTCTTCTTTCTTTTTGATGACTTGTTTTTCTCATTTGCTGATGCAAAGGTAAAACGTTTTTTTAAACTACACAATAGTTAGATTATTTTTTTTCCATTTTTTTTAACAAAAATAATCTCCTTTACAGTTATTGAATGTGTATTTATTTGATAAACAATGACTTATTTAAAATAATTCTATCAAAAAAATATTGATTTTTTTGATAGAATTATTTTATCGCCTTGTAATAATCTGCTTTTATCAACCTATTTGTGATAAAATAAGTTCGAATTGTTTTTTCAAAACAGGGATTTCTTTCCGAGCTGTTACCCAAACAAGTTCGAAATTAATCCCTAAATACTCATGTATCAAAACCTTGTGCAACTTTTCGATTGCCTCCCAATGTAATTGTGGATAATCATCTCTCAAATTATCAGAAATTTTTTCTACAATCAACCCAATAATTTCCAGTTGTTTTACGGTCGCAATACGCATCATCGAATTATTAAGAAAATCTTCGTGAGAAGCATCTTTAACATAACTTTCGATTTCATACATAGACTCCAAGACACTTTGTATCCGTGCAAAGTCTGTTTTACTTTGACTCATAAGGGTTTTGGGGTTGAGTTTAAAGGATTTTTTGAGAAATACATAATGAATAGTGTATGAAGAAAAACTACTTCACTTTTTTGTTAGATTAGACTGTTTTCAACTGCAAAATTGATTGAACTCTCCAATAATACAAAACTTATAAGAGAATTACTTGTCCAAATTCATTTTTTATTTTAATCAAGCACATTATCAGCATCAAAAATAGCAATTTCAATTCATAAAAAGTAATTTTGATTCTCTTGAGTTCTAAAATCTAAATTTATTATTATATGTATTCTGCATCCTATAAAAAACATCGTTTAGAATTTCGCTTTTTAGCTGGTACTTCTCGTGGCGCAATGAAAGAAAGAGACACTTATTTTGTTTACTTGTCAAGTAGTAATAATGATGTCGTTGGAACAGGGGAAATCTCGCCTCTTTCTGGGCTTAGTATAGACTTTCTACCCAATCTTGAAAGCATAATTGCTGATGTCTGTAAACGAATAGAGAATATTACTACAAAGAATGCGATAAATTCGCTTCAAGATATTTTTGATTTAATTCCTGCTTCTCTTCCTGCTGTTCGTTTTGGATTTGAAACTGCTTTTTTGGATTTGCAGAATGGAGGAAAACGTATTATTTATAAAAATGATTTTTCACTCAATCAAAAATCTATTCCTATAAATGGTTTGGTTTGGATGGGAGATTTTGAATTTATGCAAAGTCAATTAGAAGAAAAATTAGAACAAGGGTTTTCTTGTATCAAACTTAAAATTGGAGCAATAGATTTTGAAAGAGAATGTAAATTATTAGAATCCATTAGAAAGCGTTTTGATGAAAATAAAATAACCATTCGTGTAGATGCAAACGGAGCTTTTCCTGCCAAGGAAGCTATAAAGAAATTAGAAATTCTGTCAAATTATGCCATTCATTCCATCGAACAACCTATTGCAGCAAATCAATGGTATGAAATGAAACAACTTTGTGCAACAACGCCTTTACCGATTGCTCTTGATGAAGAACTGATTCCTTTGGTAAATTTGGAGGATAAAAAACGAATGTTAGATTATATACATCCTCAATTTTTGATTTTCAAACCAACCTTATTAGGAGGATTGCAAAAAACGGCTGAGTGGATAGAACTCTGTAAAGAAAGAAATATAGATTGGTGGATTACCTCGGCTTTAGAATCAAATATTGGATTGAATGCTATTTCGCAATTTGTAGCCAATTATAATCCCACTCTGCCACAAGGATTAGGAACAGGGAAATTATATCATAACAATATAGATTCTTCTTTGGAGATTAAGAATGGGGAGATTTTTAGTAGGAAATAAAAGTTTTGTAAATTTCTCAAAACAAATTTCCTTTACACTGATTTGTAAGTCAAAAATATCTTTTTAATCGAATTCTGATTTGATTTTCAAGAATTTGAGGAAACTATTTGAGAAAAAATATGGCATTTTTCAAAATTATCTTTATTTTTATCGAATAAAATTGAATTTATACGTGTAAAGTCTTTAGATATTTTTTACTTTTGCCTTCAATTACTCTGTGGACTATTTCACAAAGCCAAAAAATATATGAATCATTAGGTATCAGCCAAGCACAATGAACATAAAAACTCGTAAAGGATTCGACATCAATCTTGTAGGCAAAGCTGCCTTGCAAATAGGGACTGCCGAGCAATCCGAAACATTTGCCATAAAACCTACCGAATTTGTAGGTATGGGTCGCCCAAAAGTAGTAGTACGTGAAGGCGACGTAGTAAAAGCTGGAACACCTCTTTTCTTCGATAAAAAATTAGAAAAGGTTCTTTATACCTCGCCCGTAAGTGGCGAAGTGGTAGAAGTAAAGCGTGGAGACAAACGTAAACTCTTAGAAATTAAGATTTTGGCAGATAAGCAAATCGAATACGAAAGCTTCACGAAGTATAGCGTATCTGATATGGCGAATCTGAAAGGAGAAGATGTAAAAGAATCACTTTTAAAAAGTGGTGCTTGGATAAATGTTATTCAACGCCCTTATGGCATTGTTGCTAATCCTGATGATTCTCCTCGTGCAATTTTTATTTCAGCTTTTGATTCAAATCCATTAGCCCCTGATTATGACTTCCTCTACAAAAATGATGGACAGTATTTTCAAGCTGGTATTGATGCATTAAAGAAAATGGTTGATGTACCCATTCACCTTACTACAAATGGAAATGCTGAAGTTTCGGCTATCTTCCAAAATGTACGTAATGTAGAACAACACACCATTTCAGGACCTCACCCAGCAGGGAATGTAGGAGTTCAGATTCATCATATTGAACCTATCAATAGAGGTGAAGTAGTATGGACTATCTCTCCTTATGGAGTAATTCAAATGGGAAAATTATTTTTAGACGGTCGTTATGATGCTTCTAAAAAAATAGCTGTTGTAGGTTCAGAAGTAACCACTCCACAATATTACGAAACGTATATTGGTTCTAATGTGAGCAAATTCTTAAAGAATAATCTCAAACAAGACCACGTACGAGTAATTTCTGGAAATATCCTGACAGGAACAGCTATCGAAAAAGATAGTTACATTGGCTTTTATGATAATGTAGTAACTGTTTTGCCAGAAGGTGACAGACCTCGTTTCTTTTTAAGTGATGGTTGGCTTGCTCCTACTTCTCGTTTGAGTTTCCACCGTGCCTTAGGTCTTTTATCTTTCCTTAGTCCTAAAAAAGAACGTGTTGTTGATACAAGTCTGAATGGAGAAGAAAGAGCTTTCGTAGAAACAGGTGTCATGGAACAAGTCGTTCCGATGGATATTCTTCCTTTACAACTTGTGAAATCTATTATGGCAGAAGATTATGATGGAATGGAAAGTTTAGGGATTTATGAAGTCATTGAAGAGGATGTAGCTCTTTGTGAATTTGTAGATGTTTCTAAGCACAGAATTCAAAATATAGTTCGTCAGGGAATTCAACTTTTACGTGAAGGCTAGACAACATAGCAAGTTCGTAACTGATATATAAAGTTTGAAGTAATTTTCAGACTAATTAATAAACAACTAATTTGGTTAATTTATACCTTATAAATTCGTAAGTATGAAGTTCTTACATTATATTTTAGAAAAACAAAAACCAATGTTTGAAAAAGGAGGAAAACTTGAAAAGTTTTATTATCTTTTTGAAGCTGGTGAGTCGTTTGCTTTTACTCCTTCTACTACAACTCCTGCAAAGGGCGCACACATTCGTGATGCTATCGACTTGAAACGTATGATGATGACAGTAGTTATCGCTATGATTCCTGCTCTTTTGTTTGGTATTTGGAATGTAGGCTATCAACATTTCTTAGCAACAGGAAATCCTGATGCTACTCTTTTAGATATTATAATGGTGGGTACTATTCAAGTACTACCTATTGTTATTGTCGCTTATACGGCTGGTGGTATTGTAGAAGTAATTTTTGCAATTATCCGAAAACACCCTATCAATGAAGGTTTTTTAGTAACAGGAATGCTTATTCCTCTCACTATGCCACCTGATATCCCACTTTGGCAAGTTGCTTTAGCGACTGTTTTTGCAGTAATTATTGCAAAAGAAGCCTTTGGAGGTACAGGAATGAATATTTTGAATGTAGCTCTTACAGCTCGTGCTTTCCTTTACTTTGCTTATCCAACTGATATTTCTGGTACAGTTTGGACATATCTAGGAGAGGGTGGAGCAAAAAATGCAGTTGATGGTTACACAGGTGCAACTGCATTATCTATCGCAGCAGAAGCTCCAGTTGGAACGAGTGTTGATGCAGCTTTGCAATCAGCCACAAGTGGTTGGGCAGGTGCAGAAAGTTTATTTAGTTTCAATAATATGCTAATTGGTGTTATTCCAGGTTCTATTGGAGAAACATCTGCATTGATGGCATTATTAGGAGCAATTATTTTAGTTGCTGCTGGTGTAGCAAGTTGGAAAATTATGGTAAGTGGTGTAGTTGGAGCTTTGGTAATGGGACTTGTCTTTAACCTTGCCGGTTCTACACCTTTCATGCAAATGATGCCTCATTATCATTTAATTATGGGTGGTTTTGCCTTCGGAATTGTCTTTATGGCAACTGACCCTGTATCGGCTGCACAAACAGAAACAGGAAAATGGGTGTACGGGTTTTTTATAGGACTTCTTACAGTTCTTATTCGTGTATTTAATCCTGCCTATCCAGAAGGAATTATGCTTGCCATTCTTCTTATGAATGTCTTTGCTCCTCTGATAGATTTTTATGTAATTCAAGCTAATAAAAACCGTAGATTAAAAAGAAGCCATGTCTAAAGAATCCAACGCATATATCATAACTTTTGCAGTAATCATGATTGTCGTCATTGCTGCAACACTAGGCTTTGCTAAAGAATTCTTAAAAGAATCACAGACACAAGCCGTAAACTTAGATACTCAGAGGCAAATTTTGAGTGCTATTGTACCACTTTCAGAAGTAGGTGAAACGGGCGAACAAGTAAATGCCTATTACGCCAAACATATCGAATCCATTGCAGTAGATATAAACGGCGATGAGAAAAAAGTTAATCAAAGTGGTGAACAGATTATTCCTGAAAAAGTAAGTATTCGTAAAGAATTCAAGAAAAAGGATAAAGCTGAAAAAATTCTTCCTGTCTTTAAATTTAAAGATGAGGCTGGAAAAGTAACAGCCTATATCTTGCCTGTTTATGGAAATGGTCTTTGGGATAATATTTGGGGTTATATTGCTCTTGAACCTGATATGAAAACTGTAAAAGGTGCAGTGTTTGATCACAAAGGAGAAACTCCAGGGCTAGGCGCACGTATTTCTGACGATGATATAGAAAGTCGTTATGCAGGTAAAACTATTTATAACGAGCAAGGAGAACCTGGCATCGAAATGATTAAAGGTGAAGGAAATGTAGATACAGCTTCTTTGGCAAATTATAAAGTAGATGGAATGTCAGGCGCAACTATCACAGGGCGTGGTGTGAATGATATGTTGAAAAACTACTTCACTTTGTATGAAAATTATATGCAGAAAGTGAAGAAATCTGCAAATAATACTTCTTCTTTACAAAATGTAGCTCTAGTAAAATAAAGTCATTAAAAAAGAAAGTTTAATTCTAATCAAATACTATAAAATTTATTGAATAATTTTATTTAATAAATAAAAATATACAAATTTATGGCAACAGAAACAGCTACATCTATGGAAGCTATCGTAGTCAAGAAAAAATCGGAAGATTTCTTCTCAAAACGCCGTCGTCGTTTGGTAGCAGACCCACTAGATGATTCGAATCCAATTACAGTACAAGTTTTGGGTATTTGTTCGGCTCTTGCCGTTACTGCCAAAATTGCTCCTACACTTGTTATGGCAACTGCTGTAATGCTCGTAGTAATTGGCTCAAACGTAATTGTATCTTCATTGCGCAATGTAATTCCAGGTCGTATTCGTATCATTGTACAGCTTGCTATTGTGGCAATGCTTGTAATCTTGGTAGATCAAGTTCTGAGAGCTTATTTCTATGACTTAGCCAAAATTGTAGGTGTATATGTTGGTCTGATTATTACCAACTGTATTGTTATGGGACGTTTAGAAGCGTATGCAATGGCTAACAAACCGTATGACTCAGCCCTTGACGGATTTGGTAATGGATTAGGATATGCATGGGTAATTCTAGTAGTTGCTTTCTTTAGAGAATTATTGGGTTCAGGAACCCTTTTAGATATTCCTGTTAAAGAAATGCTTGGTTTAGGGTTTATTCCAAATAACGGACTTATGACTAACCCAGTTGGAGCATTTATAATCATTGGTGTTATCATTTGGGTACAACGTTATTTCAATGGTTATGTAGAAGACCATTAATTTATTGCTTTAAATTTTTTATAAAATAAAATCTTGTCATTGTTGTGTTTTCAAACCAACAATTCATCAATTACTAAAAATGGATTTAATCAATATATTTATTCGTTCGGTTTTTATCGAAAACATGGTCTTTGCTTACTTTTTGGGAATGTGTTCGTATCTAGCAGTTTCTAAGAAAGTATCAACAGCAATGGGACTTGGTCTTGCAGTAGTTTTTGTTTTGGGCGTAACTTGTCCTGCTAACTATTTGATTCAAGAATATTTACTCAAAGAGGGTGCATTGGCTCCAGTATTAGGAGAAGAATTTGCAAAAGTAGATTTGAGTTTCTTACAGTTTATTACTTTCATTGCTGTAATTGCTTCTATTGTACAGCTTGTAGAAATGGTTATTGAACGTTTTTCTCCTGCTTTGTATGGTGCATTAGGAATTTTCTTACCACTTATTGCTGTAAACTGTGCTATTTTGGGTGGTTCACTCTTTATGGTTCAGAAAGAATACGACCTTGCTCAATCAGTTGTCTATGGTATTGGTTCTGGTGTAGGTTGGTGGATTGCAATTATTGCACTTGCTGCTATTCGTGAGAAAATGAGATATTCAAATGTTCCTGCGCCTTTGCGTGGTCTTGGAATTACATTTATCATTACAGGACTTATGGGACTTGCCTTTATGTCTTTTATGGGAATTACTCTATAAACTACTCGTTAAACTAAAATATAAAAGCTACTTTCTTATAAAAGGAAGTAGCTTTTTCTTGTTATAGCTATTAAAAAAATTCTACGAGTTCAAAGTTAATTAGAAAATAGACCTTTTTGCAGTGTCTAAAATAAGTCCAAATATATTTTTCAGTAATATTACAGCTTCTTGAAGGCAGACTAAAAAACGTCAAATAAATATAAAAACACTCTATAACTTTATTATTAATCAATAATAAGAGACAGTTCTATATGATTTTAGTTGCAAAAATTATCTTGTATTTTGTTCAAGTCT
>DAIUBX010000130.1:4567-7624 GCA_036846465.1 Bernardetia sp. | reverse complement strand
ACGACTTTTTAGATTTTATTGGACTGCCAAAATTTAAAAATAGCAAAAAAAATTGGTTCAAGCGTCGACGCTTGAACCAATTTTTACATTTTCATTTATTATTCTTCATACGCCCAATCAATTCTATCTTTCATATCTTTAAAGACAATACCGATTTCTTTTGCTTTGCTTCTCAAATAATCTACTTTTTCGTAGTTTCTAGCTTCTTTTGCTTCTTTGTAAAGCTCAACTAAAGTAGTTATCATTCCTTCTAAAATAATTTTACCTTGTGGCAACTCTTCTTTTATTCCCAACACTTTTTCAGTAAAATCAATCAATGTACTTTTCAGTTTATCAAAAGATTCGTTAGAAATTTGAGAAAAATCAAGCTGTCCAGCGTGGAGCATATTTATTTTCTTGACAAGATTAAACAACGCTGCAATAGACTTGGCTGTATTAAAATCATCGTTTATTCCTCCAAAGACAGAAGTTATTGATTTTTGAATATCGTCTTCTTGTTTTTCATCAATATTTAATTCAATTTCACTAGGATATTCTAAGTTTTTGGCATTTTTGATTCCGTTCATTAGCTTAAAATAACCTTTTTTGGCAGCCTTCAAAGCATCGTCTGTAATATCCATCGTACTACGGTAATGCGTTTGGAACATAAAAAAACGAAAAACCATAGGCGAATAGGACTCTGTCAGAAGGTTAGAATTTCCTGTAAAAAGTTCTTCAGGCATAATTACATTTCCCAACGACTTCGACATTTTTGTTCCGTTCATGGTCAGCATATTCGAATGCAACCAATATTTTACAGGTTCTTTTCCTGTTGTGGCTACGGCTTGTGCAATTTCGCATTCGTGATGAGGAAACTGCAAATCCATTCCTCCACCGTGAATATCAAACTGGTCGCCCAAATACTTTGTACTCATTACAGAACATTCCAAATGCCAACCGGGAAAACCTTTTCCCCATTGTGTGTCCCATTGCATCAAATGCGAAGGGTCTGCATTTTTCCAAATAGCAAAATCTACATTATTTTTTTTCTCTTCTTGTCCGTCTAATTTTCGTGTTCCTTGTCCTTCTAGTTGCTCTTCAACATTTCTACCAGAGAGTTTTCCGTAATTGTGGGATTCGTTATACTTCACTACATCAAAATAAACAGAACCATTAGATTCGTAAGCAAAACCATTTTCAAGAATTTGTTTTACCATTTCAATCTGTTCTAATAAATGCCCTGTTGCAGTAGGTTCGATGCTCGGTGGAATATTTCCAAGTTCCAACATCACATCATGAAAACCATTTGTATAACGCTGAACGACTTCCATCGGCTCAATTTGTTCCAAACGAGCTTGTTTAGAAATTTTATCATCGCCCTCATCACTATCGCCAGTCAAATGACCTACATCGGTAATATTTCGGACATATCTCACTTTGTATCCCAAATAACTCAAATATCTATAAACGACATCGAAAAACGTAAATGTACGACAGTTTCCCAAATGCACATCGTTATAAACCGTAGGGCCACAGACATACATACCGACAAAAGGTGCATTTAAAGGTTCGAATTTTTCTCGTTTGCGAGTAAGCGTATTATAGATGTAAAGTTCTTTTTCAGGATTCATTTAGCTAATTGATAATTGATAATGGAAAATTGATAACTAATAAATAATTAGCAATCAAAGTACAACAGACTTCCTAGTCTGTTAAAAAATGGTTTACAATAACAAAGTTATCAAAAAACAACAAGTAGTAACAAAAAAATTCCGTTTTAGAAATAATTTTGCAGCATTTTGAGGATAAAGTTACGTAATCTAGGAAAACTATTAATAAATCTTAACTTTCAAACCTATAAGGTTTTCAAAAACCTTATAGGTTTAACAAACTAAACCTATGAAAAAATCTATACTTTTTATGCTCTTTTTTTAGTGATTTCTTATTCTGTTTTTGGGCAGATTAGTGTGAGTGGGAGGGTTATTGATGGGAGGGTTATTGATGGGAGTGGAGAACCTATGAGGGGTTTTACAATTAAGGTAAAAGATACTTTACAGGGAACAGTAACTGACTTTGATGGAAAATTCACAATTGAAGTTAAAGAAGAAAATACAATTTTAGTTTTTGAACGTCATAATACTGATAACCCATTAGAAATAAAGGCTTCTGAAATTGATGGAGATATTTTTTTATACAAAAACAACTCTAACACTTCTGTATGCATAAACTATTCTGTTGTTGATTATCATTCCTTAACAATAAGTTATTGGGGTGGTCTTTTTTATAATCCTTATGGTATCAAGATACACAAAGACTGGTATCTCAGTAAAGAAAGAAATAATGAAAAATACTTTTCAACAGAAATAGGTTACAGGACAAATTTTAGAAACAACTCTGATTTTTACGGAAGATTAGCGACAGAGATAGTAGGTCAGTATATTTATTATACCTTTCAACAAACAATAATTGATAACCAGAACACGCAAAATAAAATCACTACACATCTTTTAGAAGGTAATAGTGACCTAAAATATTTTGGCATTATGTACGGAATAGGCTATCAACAGTTTGAAAGAAAAGGTATAAAAAATAACTTGAAAAAAAACTGGGGTACAAACATAGGAATTGCAAGACGAATAAAATACATAGGTCTTTTATATTTCAAATCCTTCTACTGGCAAGATTACTGGGCGTGGGAAGCAAATCTAAATAAGTCAATTTACTACAAAAAACTAAGACTAAATACAGCTATTTCCTATCGCCAAACCACACACCATTTTAAAGAAATCAATCTGACTTTAGGGTATATTTTTTAAAGCAAACAAACTATTTTCATTTTCTTTCTGTTGAAAGGAATATACAAAGTACTTGATAGAAAGCGATTTAGCTAAAAAGATTAGTTTTAATTGCAAAAAATTCAAAAATATTTATCAAAAAACAGCCTTTCTATTTGGATTATAAAATAAAAATAGTACTTTTGTAACCGATTTGAAACGGAGCTATGTTAAGAAATTTAATCTATTTTTTACTTGATTCCAATTCAAATAAGTGTTTTTAGATTGCCCTGTAGTTTAATTG
>DAIUBX010000130.1:0-4467 GCA_036846465.1 Bernardetia sp. | reverse complement strand
GCAGAACATCGGTTTTTGGTACCGCGAGTTGAGGTTCGAGTCCTTGCGGGGCAACATTTATTTTTTACTATTTTTGAAAAAATAGTTGTTTTAGAAGTTCGTTTAAGATAAATTTGTGCTATCATTATAATTCATACAAATTGTAGAGATTATAATAAAATTAGCTTTTAGATTGCCCTGTAGTTTAATTGGCAGAACATCGGTTTTTGGTACCGCGAGTTGAGGTTCGAGTCCTTGCGGGGCAACTTTCTACAAAATACAAACCTTTATTTCATTTACTTGAAATGAAGGTTTTTTTTATGTAAAATATTTTTTGATTTGCTCCTTACAAGAAATTTTGCAAAAAAGGAATTATTTTTGAATTATTTTGCAGGAATATAGGTTGAGTACTTGAATTTGAAAGAGTTATCATCAAAAAAACAATTCTCAAAAACACTCCTCTTAAACAAAACCTTTAAAAATTGATTTATATAAGTAGATTTTAAATAATATGATAAATTACGCTACATATAGAATAAATAATGAAATAAGTAATGAATTGAATGATACATTTGATTTTACGAACTTTACTTCTATACCTATGGTGGATTTTTCTTTACTAAAATCTTTATTCACTACTGTGTTTTCAATAGAAACGCTTCAAATTCAATTTTATAATTTTCTAGGAAGAAGAGCGAAAGAAACTAAAAGCGAAACACAAGACCACAATCAATCACAGAATGAACAAAATAATGAAGGCAAATCTATTCTTTTTGTTCAGTTTGTAGATGATTTTGTGAATAGTCTTGCTGCTGTTTTATTTCCAAGAGATTTTAAGATTTATATATGATATTTTGTAGCCTTGAGAGCAAACTTTTTAGAGTTAGCTATTGAGGTTTTTTATTTGCCAATTTTTGAAGATTAATTTTATAGAATTTCACTAAAAAAGGCAGAATCAGTAATTACGTTATTATTTTCAAAACCCATTTACCCCCATTCGTTATGAGCAAACTAAATAAACTTCCAGTTTTCAAAGAAACAGTATATTTAATATTAGACGGAGAAACTTCACACCACGAAGAAGCAGAATTTATGAAATTTATAGCCACCTCAACATGGCACCGAGAATACTTTGAAAACGAAAAACAACTGCATACGCTCATCAAAAAAAGCATAGAAAGACAACCTGCACCATTCAACCTACAAGAACTCATACAAAGCAAACTACACCAAGAAATGGCTGCCAATAAAGACAGGGAAAGCGAAAAAGAAAGAATTAAAAACAAACAATAATCTAGGAAAATTAAAAGCATCAAAAAACTCTTGATTTAGAATTTATAAGATTCGAATCAAGAGTTTTTTATTTTTTGTTCAGACTATGAAGTCTAAACTACTTTAAATCATAATTATTTCTTTTCTCGTTTCAGTTCATCTTCTTTGATTGTAAGCGAATACAAATCTTTTCCGTCTTTGTCTTTATAGATAATTTTCAAAATTCGCTCTTTTCGTTTTCCTTCAATTTCAATGACTGCGTAATTGTGTTTTCCAACAATAAATGATTCTTTAATAGCCGTCGGATTTTCATCTTCTTTTGGCGTTGCCGAACCTGCTGTAAGCGACGAGGAAGTAAAATCATACAAAGGATAGTCATTTTCACGTTCCATTTTTGTGATTACGCTGTGATGACGGTCGCCTGTAAGGAAAATTACACCTTCAATATTTTGTTTTTGAATGGCATCTAATACTTTCTGACGCTCTTCTTTATAGGTTGCATAATTTTCAAAGATGGCACTTTCATTCAAAACCTGCGCTCCAACTACAACAAACTTAAAAGGAGCTTTACTAGCAACTAAAGACTCAATCAACCATTGAACCTGCTTTTCTCCAAAATAACTTTTGTTTTCGGCTTGATAATCTTGTGCTTGTCTGAAAGTACGATTATCTAACATAAAAAACTGTGCATCTCCCCACGCAAAAGTACTTACTACATTGTTTGCGCCTTCTATATTGTTTGTATTCTGACTATGCCAAAAAAGTTGGAAGGCTTCCGTAGTAATGTCTTTATTCCAAAATGTATAATCTGAATCATTAGGTCCAAAGTCGTGGTCGTCCCAAGTAGCATAATTATGAACAGTTGCTAAAAGTGGTTGCATTTCTGGAAGCGAACGAGTGTGTGTGTAACGGTGCATAATTCCCGAACGGCTGCCCCAATCTGGCTCACGCAAGTAGGTATTATCGCCACCCCAAACCATAAAATCTACATTTTCTTTATAAATAGCAGTAAAAATTTCGTAGTCACTTCCATATCCTTTTCCAGCTCTGTCATCTTTTTCTTCATTTACATAAACACAAGAACCAAAAGCAAATTTTATTTTTGGAGGATCAGTTCGCCATTGCCAAAGTAGCTGAGTTTGACATTTTAAATCATACTCAAAAGGAATTTCTTGATTATCTATTATTACTTTATATTCATATTTTGTAGAATGTTCTAGGTTTCTCAAAACTGGTTTGGCTACAAAAGCAGTTAAAGAATTAGTTTGAAAGGCTTCGGTAAACTGAAAAGTAGTATCTAAAATGGCTTTAGTTGTTGCTAAATCCAATGTTGGACGGTATGCAATCTGTACTTTTGCAGCTTTTTTGGTTTGTACCCAAAGCCCAATTTCGCTCATTTCGGAATAGCCTACCATGGGTCCTGATTGTAAAAATTCAGCTTTTATTTCATTTTGGGCAAAAGCAGAGAATGACATAAAACTGAGGCAGCAGAAAGTTAAAAATACAATCAATATTGTATTCTGTGGAAGTGTTCTTGTATACAAATTCATTTTGAAAAGTTTTTTAGTAATGACTAATTATTTGAATGTAAAAATACGCATCTTTTCAAAAACTAATTGCGAATTTAGTAGTATTTCACTTTATTTAATCAGTATTCTTCATTTGTAACAGCAACTATTTTATGAATAATTTTATCAAAGTATTCAACTTCATGTTGCAGATAACTTAAATAAAGCAACTTATTTTCTTGATTATTTTCCATTTTTATCAGATTCATCAATCCTAAGATAGTAGCGATAGGTCGCCTTACTTCGTGAGATTGTTGCCAAGCAATTTCCTTCAAACGCTCATTCTGTTTTTGTATCTTGATTTCCTTTTGTTTTTGGTCTGTAATATCTGTTACGGCCAAAACAAAAGATTCTATTTGTTCATCTTCATTTTTTATAGGAGAAATTTTTGTTAGATATACTTTTTCTTTATAATCTACTTCATACGAAACGGTAAGCCCTCGCCAAATTTTGGGAATGGCTTCTTGTAATCTACGGTATAGCTGAGGAATAAGCATTTCACTTGCATGTTTTCCAAAAAACTTAGTTGGATTAATTCCGTATATCCTGTATCCTTGCCCTCCTGTATATGAAATAGTCATTTCTTTATCAATTAAAGAAATAGAACCATCAGGAAAGTTTTGAGCCAAAATATCTAAGTCATGTTGTAATTTTTTGGCTTTAGAACTTATGTTTTTATGTTGTGTTATGTTTTCTAAATTATGAGAAATACCAATAATTTCATTATTCTTATCATAAACAGGAAGTAATCTAAATCGCCACCAATTTTCGCCTTCGTTTTTTTCTACTTCAATAGTTTCACCAGCCAATACTCTTTTATGATATTGCTTAAATTCATCTTGATATTTAGGCAACATAAAATCTATCAATAAATCTCCCTTTTGTGGTTCTTTTCCAAACATTGCCCTACATATATCCTTTGTAACTTGATTAGTACGAATAATTCTCAAATCTTTACCAATAAAACTTTTTGAATAATTACTACTCTCATACAGAGCATCAAGCACACTAAGAGTATATTCTTGTGTTTGGATAGCCTTCGTTGTTGACAAATGAAGTTCAAACTGATTAACAACCAAATAAGCCAAAGAGATAAGACTTTCTTTTTCTTTAGCAGTAAGTACACGAGGTTTTTTATCCATGATACAAAGTGTACCCAAATTATACTTTCCTTCAACTTTTAGAGGAACAGCAGCATAAAAACGTAACCCAAACTCTCCACTCACCAAAGAATGATTAAGCGTGTTTGGATGTTTGGTCGTATTTTGGATTTCGTAAAGTTCATCTGAAATAATAGCTGTTGTGCAAAGTCCTTTTTCTTTAGAAACTTCTTTTATATCTAGCCCCTCTACAGATTTAAACCAAATCCTATCTTCATCAACTAAAGAAATAATCGAAACAGGGACATTGAATAATTGAACGGCAAGTTTAGTAATTCTGTCAAAGGCATCATCACTAGGAGTATCTAATAGTTGATACTTTTTTAGAATATTCAAACGTTCTTGTTCAAATATTTTTTCGAACATAAGAATGATAATATTTTTAGATGTAATAGTTTTTAGTCGGTATTGACGATAAACGAGTTGAACTAACTTTTTGTTTTGTTTTTTATTAAAAAATTATTTTATAGCTAATTATGTCTATATTT
>DAIUBX010000129.1:0-7629 GCA_036846465.1 Bernardetia sp. | reverse complement strand
TACAAACTTTTTTGTTTCCTTATTTTTTTAACCCAAAATGTCACTCATATTGGTATAACACACTATTTATCATACTTTGTCAAACACCACCATTTTTTTTTAAATTAAATAAATTTTGTTTTTTTACTTGTGAATATACAAATTCTTTCTTAGTTTTGCATACGATTTGGACAAAAGAACTCTATTCTTTTGAAGTAAATTAAAAAAGGGTCTATAGCTCAGTTGGTTAGAGCACCTGACTCATAATCAGGTGGTCCCAGGTTCGAGCCCTGGTGGGCCCACAAAAGTCGTAACAGGCAAGTAATAGACAAATGAGAAAGCGAATTTTAAATTAATTGTTTTGATTAATTTAAAATTCGCTTTTTTTATTTCATAGTGTTACTTTTCTACACTTCTTCTAGAAAATAATTATTTTACCTTCACTTCAAGTCCTCTCAATCCCATATCGACGACTTGTTCGGTAATTTGATTTCCCACATTAATATCCCATTTTCCATTTGAGTTAGTGTCTTTCCATTCAAAACTATTTTGGATAGAAAAAGAAAGAACAACCGTAATATCTTCTGTTTCTTTTCTTGTAATGGTCAAAGGATTTTCGAAAGCTCCCGTAACCACACACGAACCAACAGGAACAGGCGAAGTAGCAGCCAAAGGATTGACAACCGTAGTACCAGCAGACTCTCCTTGACTTACTTGAGTATTCGTATAATTGTATTGAGGAATAGAAACTGTAGTTTCGAAAGCCCAAAAACCTTGTTTTTTGTCGTCATTGACCGAAACTGTTTGTTCTTTAACTGTAAAATCATTAATTCTTGTGTTGTAGCCAATAAATCCTGCAATCGTTCCTTCTTGATTTGGCAAATCTAAAGTTTCATTCAAAATAGGAATATTATTCAAATCATACTTGATAGACAAGTTTTGATAAGCCACCGAAGCACGAACCCACTCATATTTTCCTGCTGCAATATCCTTGACAGGCACTTCCAAAAATACTGTTCCTTCTGGGCTTACAATTGCTTTCGAAAAATCAATGGCAGAAGTAAACCCATTTTTAGTCGAACTTACTTCTTCATTTTTGTATAAAATCTGTCCCGCTCCAAGTTGTGTGTTGGCAGAAGGTGCAAATTCAATATAATGAACACTCATAGAATTAAAAACAGGTGTTTGTGCTGCGTTTCCTACTGCAATTCCCACAGGTTGAGCTAAATTGTTAAGTCTTTGTTGATTTGGGTCAAACTTGAATTCAAAACGAACTTTTGCTGTGCTTTCTGACGGATTTGGGTCGTCTGTTTTGTTTTCACACGATGAAAAAGTTAAAAGACTTCCTAAAAATAGAAAGGCAATTAATTTATTTTTTGTGCTTTTTAATAAGTAATTCATAAAATAAAATGGAGTTAGAAATGAAAAATAGTTGATTTATTTGCTACTGCAAACACAAATTTCCTACCTATTTAGTTAAAAATAAAAAAGTAGAACTAATTATTCTTTTATTAAAATTCCTTAAATTAATCAAATAAAGTAAAACAATAAGGTAAGTTAATTTTATTTATCGTAATATTGCAATGAATAGATATTTCATTCTTAAAAAATAAAAATGGCACTACATAATGAATAATTTCGAACGGTATTTAACGATTTGGGTAAGCCTTTGTATTATTATAGGCGTTTTTTTAGGAAAATTTTTTGGCGATGACATTTCTGTCATTAGTAATCTGACTATTGCTACGATTAATATTCCTGTTGCGATTTTGGTTTGGCTCATGATTTATCCTATGATGGTACAGATAGATTTTGGCTCACTTAAAGATGTAAAGAAAAATGCAAAAGGTTTGTGGCTCACGCTTATCATCAACTGGCTTGTGAAGCCTTTTACGATGGCATTTTTTGCTTGGATATTTTTTGATTATCTCTATCAAGCCTATATTACACCAAAAGAAGCTGCTGAATATTTTGCTGGTGCTGTTCTTTTGGGTGCTGCTCCTTGTACGGCGATGGTTTTTGTTTGGTCGTACCTTACTCGTGGCGATGCAAATTATACGCTTGTGCAGGTTTCGGTCAATGATTTGGTTTTGCTCGTTTTATTTATTCCTATTGTTCGTTTTTTATTGGGAATTAATAATATTGAAATTCCTTATGATGTTTTGATTACTTCTGTACTTGTTTTTGTGGTTGTTCCTTTGAGTGCTGGTTATCTTTCCAACCGATATTTTATCAAAAACAAAGGAATAGAATGGTTTAAAGATGTTTTTTTAGCTAGATTAAAGCCTGTTTCTGTGGTGGCTTTACTTGCTACACTTATTTTATTATTTGCTTTTCAAGGAGAAAAAATTATTGAAAATCCATTTGCTATTTTTCTGATTGCCATTCCTTTGACAATACAGACTTATTTTATATTTTTCTTGACTTGGAATTTGGGCAGATGGATAAAATTACCCTTTTCTATTTGTGCGCCTTCTGCAATGATTGGAGCAAGTAATTTTTTCGAACTTTCGGTAGCAATAGCCATTTCTATTTTTGGTTTGGACTCTGGAGCGTCTTTGGCTACCGTTGTAGGAGTTTTGATAGAAGTTCCGATAATGCTTTCTTTGGTCTATTTAGCTAACAAGTGGAGTTATTCTTAAAAAATTGGCTCTTCCAACAATTTAGCAAAATGTTGTATTTTAAGTCCTAACTTTTATTTTAATTTGGTCTGTACTGCAAGTCTGACCAAGTTAAAATACGCATTTATGATTCGGAAAGGCTTATTTTGTTCAAGTCAGACCTAAAGGTACAGACTTGAGCAAAATACAAGATAGCATTTGTCGCTAAAAAGTCGGAAGAGCCAAAAATTATACTAAAAATATACTTCAAATTTGCATTTCTAATTTATTTATCGTAATATTGCGATATAAAAATCAATACAAAATCATAAAGAATCAACTTTATTTCACAATTTTATTTTAACAAATGGGAGTTACCAAATCTGATATTTTTACCGAACAACAAAACCACCTTGCAGACCTTGCAAAAGTCTTGGGACACCCTGCACGAATAGCTATTTTGCAATATCTGATAAAAGTAAATGCTTGTATTGGTGGCGATTTAGTAAATGAAATCGGACTGGCACAACCGACCATTTCGCAACATCTCAAAGAACTCAAACGAGTAGGAATCATACAAGGAACGATTGAAGGAACAAGTATTTGTTATTGTATCGACCCAAAAAACTGGGCAGACATACAAAGTCTTTTCAGTACTTTTTTTGATAATTTTAACCCAAAGAATCAAAATGATTTGTGCTGTTAAATGTAGCGTAGGCTTTAGCCTGCGTTCAATGCTATATATTTTTTTACCATTAATTCATCGTTAAATTGCAATAAACAAATGAAAACTCAAAATTCAACATTAGAAAATCAAAACGAACAAGAAATCAAAGATATGGTTCGTCAGCGTTATGAAAAAGTAGCTCTACAAGACAAAGCTCTCAATGCTTCTTCTTGCTGTGGAACTACTGATGGCTCAACAGAAATTTACAATATCATGTCAGAAGAATACGACAATCTGAAAGGTTATAATTCTGATGCCGATTTGGGTCTAGGTTGTGGACTTCCTACTCAATTTGCTCAAATTAAAAAAGGCGATACCGTCCTTGATTTGGGTTCGGGAGCTGGAAATGATTGTTTTGTGGCACGAGCAGAAACTGGGGAAACAGGAAAAGTAATTGGAGTTGATTTTGCTTCGGCAATGCTCAAAAAAGCTCGTCAGAATGCCGATAAATTAGGTTACAATAATGTAGAATTTAGAGAAGGCGATATTGAAAATTTGCCCGTTTCGGATAATTCAGTTGATGTAATTGTCAGTAATTGTGTTTTGAATCTTGTACCCAATAAAAAAGCTGTTTTTACAGAAATGTACCGAGTTTTGAAAGACAACGGACATTTTAGTATTTCGGATATTGTTCTTTTGGGAGAATTACCAACGGCTTTACAAAAAGATGCTGAAATGTATGCAGGTTGTGTTTCTGGGGCAATTCAGAAAGAAGATTATTTAGGTTTTATCAAAGAAGTTGGTTTTGAGAATGTTGTTTTACAAAAAGAGAAAGCCATTTTTATTCCTAACGATATTCTTCAAAAGTATCTTTCAGAAAGCGAAATGACAGAATTTAGAAATGGAAAAACAGGAATTTTTAGTATTACAGTTTTTGCTCAAAAAAATGTTTCTTCTGTTTCTCAAAAAGTAGTTATTGAACAAGAAAAAGCTGTTTGTAGTCCGAATGGTGGCTGTTGTTAATACACACAGACTGGGAAGTCTGTGATACATTTATTTTATCACTTCATTAAAAATCACAAACTAATGAAAACCTCAAATTTGTTTTTAGCTTTATTTTTATTTTTTTCTGTATCTATTTCTTTATTTTCTTTTACTTTTCTATCTTCTAATTCAGTTTCTCAGAATATGAAAAAAAGCAAATTATATCCCAAACTTCAAAGTTATTCAGAACAATTAGCTACTAATTTCGAAACCATTGATGCAGAACGAAAAGTAAAATTACAGGAAATTGGAGATTATATTATAGAACAAAAAAAATCTTCAAAAAATGTAGATGTAACCGTTATTTGTACACATAATTCACGCAGAAGTCATTTTGGACAAGTATGGTTGCAAGTTGCTGCTTATTATTATGGGATTGAAGGAATCAATACATTTTCAGGAGGAACAGAAGCAACAGCTTTCAATCCTAGAGCCGTTGCAGCACTTGAAAAAGCAGGTGTAAAAATTGAAAAGACGACAGCAAAAGAAGCAGACACAAACCCTGTTTATTCTATATCGGTAGGAACTAAATTTTCAAAAACATTGATGTTTTCGAAGAAATATTCACACCAACAAAATCCTCAAAAAGACTTTGCAGCGATTATGGTGTGTAGTGATGCCGACAAAAATTGTCCGTTAGTGATGGGAGCAGCTGCTCGTTTTGCTATTCCGTTTGAAGACCCAAAAGTTTCGGATAATACCCCTAGTGAAGAGCAAATCTATAGCGAAAGATGTAAGCAAATAGGAACAGAATTTTTCTTTGTAATGGATTATGTAAAAAATGAGTTGAGTAAAGAGTAATATTTTATTTCAAATCTCTATTTTTACAAAAGCATTTTGTTTTTTAGAAAGCAAAATGCTTTTTTTATGGAATTGTATTTTCTATTTTTTGATTTCAAATTCCTTGACTAAGGCTGTAAATGGAATCACTTTTACTTTTTTACCTTCTAAAAAGAAAATTACTTGCTTTGTATTGCCTATAATCATTCCTTTTTTGATTTCATTATCTACAAAACGTAATTCAATAGGAAACCGTTTTTTAGTTTTTTGTGCAAACAGTTGTCCATAAAAAACTGCCGAAGATTGTAAAATAACAAACAAAATAAATAAAGAGAATAGATAACGAAAAGGATTATACCACGTTTTTTTATCCAATCCCAAAGCAATTTTACTATAAAATTTGGGATGTTTTTTCATAAGCCAAGTATCTAATTTTAAGACTAAATATACAAGAATGCAAGAGCCAATAGTAAAAAACAAAATAATTATATCAGAAAAGGGAGCTACCAAAAATTCAAATATATCTGCATAATCAAATATGTTGATTCCAAATTCGGAATATTTTTGATAAGTAAAAAGCATTCCGATAGCAACAGCAAGAATATAAAAAACTGAAATTATACCTTGTAGTTCTTTAAAAATGGATTCATATTTATCCTTAATCAAACCTTCATCTTGAGTTGGATAAGTCGTAGTAGATTCTGAATTGGATTCTGATGGCATAAATTAGTAAAACTATAAAATTGTATTTAAAAAGTAAATTATACAATCAGTAACAAGAATGAAGTATTTATTACTAATTCTAAAATTTATTTTCATTTTCTATTCCCAATTCCCAATTCCCACGTCCCTATTTCACTCTAAAACCCATTTTCTGCATATCTTCCCAAAAACTAGGATATGATTTTTGTACTACTTCTGGACTCTCAATCGTAATTGGAAAAAGTAAAGCTAAAGGAGCAAAAGCCATCGCCATACGGCGGTCGTGATAGGTTTGTAAAGGCTGGGTAGGTGCATGAAGTGTCGCAACAGGAATGTGAAGTGCATTATCGTTAATGATTTCTACTTCTGCGCCAAATTTAGCCAATTCAATTTTGAGAGCTGTAAGTCTATCTGTTTCTTTTATTTTCAAACTATGCAATCCTGTCATGTGCGCTTCTACACCCAAAGCTGCACACAAAACAGCCATTGTTTGTGCTAAATCTGGACAAGGTGTAAAATCATATTTGAAAGGAGAACGCCTAGAAGATGTTTTTTGTAAACGAACACCATCTTTTTCGTAATTTGTTTTGATTCCTAATCCTTTCATCATTTTTGCTATTCTATTGTCTCCTTGCCATGATTTTTCCCTAAGTCCTTTCAAAAAAATATCTGATTTAGAACAAATGGCAGCCATACTATACCAATAACTTGCAGCCGACCAGTCTGATTCTATTTTATATTGATTTGCGCTATATTGTTGATGGGGAATAATAATTCTGTTTTCTGTCCAAGAATGTAAAATACCAAAATGTTGCATGAGTTCTAAGGTCATTTTGATATACGGTTCGGATGAAACAGGAGGAATAATTTCTAATAAAACTCCTTTAGGTAAAAGAGGAGCAATCATCAAAACAGCCGAAATATACTGACTGCTTATATTTCCTTGAATAGAAATACTTTGTTTTTGAGCTTCAGGACTAAAACCGTGTATAAAAAGAGGTGGAAAACCCTCTTCTTTTTGATAGGTAATTTGTGCGCCCAACTCACGAAGAGCCAAAACCAGTTCTTTTATTGGTCGCTCATGCATTCTGTCTGTTCCCTTCAAAAGTGTAGGGTGATTTTTGATTGTACAAAAAGCTGTCAAAAATCGCATGGTTGTTCCTGCATCTTGAACGTCTAAAGCCAAGTCTAAAGAAACATCATCACCACTTCTTCCTTTAGCTTGGCTTCGAATATCTTCTTCTTGCTCTTCAATATCTCTAAACTGAGCTAATAAATTTTGAAGAATTTTGGTATCTCTAGCTGCTGAAAGATTCATCAAATTACATTTCTTTTCACACAAAGCCTCTATTATCAAAGCTCGGTTGCTCTCACTTTTAGAAGAGGGTAAAAATAGTTCTCCTTCAAGATTAATTTTAGGAGAAGAGATATGCAAAGAAGGCGAAACAAGAAAAGGAGAGTGAGAAACAGACATATAGTTTAATGATTGTTTTATAAGCAAATCAAATTTTTTATCTTTTTTTTATTTTGAGGAGTTTGTAATTCTCTTTCTAAGAAAGTAGTTGGGTAATTAGTAAAAAATAAATCTTTTTTATACGAATACCAATTACAAAATCGTTCTCATGGGTTTGGTTAGGATTGTTTTTTTTAATTCTATACAAATAAAGTTCCTAAATTTTAGAGAAACAAGAAGTCTTTTGTTTTTACTAAGTTTTGATAGCAAAACTTAGTCTTATCCTTCTTAATTTTTAACTTTATATCAAAAACAAACAAACAACTTGGCTCGTTTTGTGTTTTATAGCGATATGATTTTATGAGGAGCAAATGACTATTTTTTCTTCGTTATTGCTTTGTATA